>NZ_JBEYFP010000679.1:0-3167 GCF_040634455.1 Kitasatospora sp. NPDC007106 | reverse complement strand
ACCGCGCCCGCCGGCCGCCGCCGGTCACCGCGCCGGCGCCCGGTGCAGGCCCGGACGGCCAGCAGCAGGACGACGCCGCCGACGGACCGCCAGAAGGTGAGGGCGAGCGGGCCGAGCCCGCTGCCCTGGTACAGCAGCGCGGCGGCCGCGCCCGCGGTGCCCCAGGCCGTCGCGGAGAAGGTGATGTAGAGCAGGCCCCGGCCGACGGGCAGGGCGGAGGGGGTGGACATGGGTGTTCTCCCACAGAAGAGGTCGGTCGCGTGGTCCCGTCCGCGGGCAGCGCCGACCGCCCCAGGGCCTCACCCCGGAGTCACGGTCTTCCGTGGCCTCGCCGCCCGCTCAGGCGGCGGGAGGTGGCAGAACAGCCAGATGCATGGCAGCCACCCTATCCGCCGGCCCGCCCGTCCCCGCCGTGGGCCCGCCGGGTCAGGCGTCGTGCCGTCGCAGCGAGACCAGCCCGCCCCACGCGGCGGCCGCCGCCCAGAGCGCCATCACCAGCAGGCCCGTCCAGTGGCCGTAGGGGACGGCCGGGTCGGCGCGGTAGTTCATCGCGTACAGGCCGGCCCGGTCCGGCAGGAAGTACGCCGCCTCGCGGACCCCGGGCACCGCGGTGAGGAAGGTCGTGCCGAGGAAGACCGCGGGCGTCAGCAGTCCCATCGCCGCGGTGAGGTTGCGCAGCATCGCAGTGGCGCCGAGGCAGATCACCAGCAGCAGCGGGTGGTACAGCACACCGGCGACGATGCTGCGCACCGCCCCGGGCTGCCCGAGGTCCAGGCCCACGGTCGCGGAGGTCGCCAGGTGCGCGCCGGCCACCGAGAGCAGGCCGACGACCAGGCCGACCCCGGTGCCCAGCAGCAGCTTCCCGGCGTAGAACCGGCCGCGCCGCGGCACCGCCGCGAGTGAGGCCCGCACCGTGCCGGAGGCGTACTCCTGGCCGATCAGCAGGATGCCGCTGCAGACCACCGCGACGTGGCCGAAGAGCAGGCCGTAGTAGATGCCGCCGGCGGGGTCGTCCTCCAGCGAGGTGTCGACGCGGCCGTACGCGGCCTGCACGGCGGCGGTGATGCCGGTGGTGAGCAGCACCGCGAGCAGCGGGGTGATCCACTGGGAGCGCAGCGTGGTGAACTTGACCCACTCCGCGCGCAGGGCGAACGCCGCGCTCATGCCGCCACCGCCCGGTACTCCACCGCGTCCGCGGTCATCCGCATGAAAGCCTCCTCCAACGAGTCCTGCAGCAACGACAGTTCGTACAGGGCGACACCGTGCCGGGCGGCCAGCGCGCCGATCTCCTCCGGGGCGGCGCCGGAGACCTCCCAGGCACCGCCCTCCACCGGTTCGGCCGCCGTGCCCGAGGTGCGCAGCAGGTCGGCCAGCTTCAGCGGGTCGACGGCGCGCACCCGGACCCTCGTCCGCCCGTGCTGCGCCAGGAAGGCCTCGGTGGACAGGTCGGCCAGCAGCCGGCCCCGGCCGACCACCACCAGGTGGTCCGCGGTGAGCGCCATCTCGGCCATCAGGTGGGAGGAGACCAGCACCGCCCGGCCCTCACCGGCGAGGCCGCGCAGCAGGGTGCGGATCCACCGGATGCCCTCCGGGTCGAGGCCGTTCACCGGCTCGTCCAGCAGCAGCACCGGCGGGTCGCCGAGCAGGGCGGCCGCGACCCCGAGCCGCTGCCGCATGCCGAGCGAGAAGCCCTTGATCCGCCGGTCGGCGGCCTCGGCCAGCCCGACCTGCTGCAGCACCTCGTCGATCCGGCGCCGCGGCAGGCCGTTGCTCGCCGCGAGCCAGCGCAGATGGCCGCGGGCCGTCCGGCCGCCGTGCACCGCGTGGGCGTCCAGCAGGGCTCCCACCCGGCGCAGCGGCGTCTCCAGCTCGGCGTACGGGCGGCCGTGCACCAGCGCCTCGCCCGCGGTCGGCCGGTCCAGCCCGAGCACCATCCGCAGCGTGGTGGACTTCCCGGCGCCGTTCGGGCCGAGGAAGCCGGTCACCCGGCCCGGCTCCACCCGGAAGTCCAGTCCGTCCACGGCCGTCGTCGCGCCGTACCGCTTGGTCAGGTTCCTGACCTCGATCACCGTCGTACCTCCCCTGGTCGATGCCTCCAGCCAACCGGGCCGGCGGCGCCGGGGGATCCCGCCCGGGAGTGGACCGTCTCCCTCCCGGGAGGGAGGCGGCGCACCGCGCCGAGCTGGGAGGATCGGTGCCGTGCCCCGCTTCCTCGCCCCGCTGCTCCGGGCCGCCACCTACGCGCGCTGGCTGCACCTGCTGATCGGCACGGTCTTCGTCGGCGTCGTCCTGCTCGTGTACCCGGGCATCGAGCCCGGCCAGTCGCTGCTGGAGACGGTGGCCCTCAGCGCCGCCCTGGATGCCGCGCTGCTCGGACTGGCGGCGATGCTCCCGGCCACCCGGCGGGCCGAGGGCGTGCAGGCCCGGCTGCTGCTGGTGCCCGACCGGGAGGAGTCCATCGGTGCCGCACCCTCGGCGAGTTGGACCGACCGCGGCCGGACCGCCGGCTGGCTGGTCACCCGCACGGCACTCGGCTTCGCGGTCGGCCTGGCGACCGTCCGCGCGCTGGACCTGGGCACCCGCCTGCTGGCCGCCCCGCCGTACGGGCCGTTGCTGCTGCCGGTGCTCGTGTTCGCCCTGCTCTGGCTGGTGGTGCTCGCCGGACGGCTCCAACTCGCCCTGGCCGTGCGGCTGCTGGGCCCCTCGGCGGCGGACCGGCTGGCCGCCGCGGAGCTGCGCGCCGAACGCCTGCTGGAACGCAACCGGCTCGCCAGGGAGTTGCACGACTCGATCGGCCACGCCCTCACCGTCACCGTGCTGCAGGCCGGCGCCGCCCGGGAGGTCGCCGACCCGGCCTTCCGGGAGAAGGCCCTGGAGGCGATCGAGACCACCGGCCGGCAGGCCATGGAGGACCTGGAACGGATGCTCGTCCTGCTCCGCGAGACCCCCGACGGTGCCGCCGCCGAACGGCCCGGACTCGACCGGGTGCCCGCGCTGTTCGACGCCGCCCGGGCCGCGGGGAGCCCCGTCGAGGCGGCGGTCGACCCGGCGCTCGCCGCCCGGCTGCCGGGCGTCGTCTCCCGCGAGGCCTACCGGATCGTCCAGGAGGGCGCCGGGACATGGTGGCGGGCAGGTCCGCGTCGTAGGCAGGGAAGAGGATGTGCGCC
>NZ_JBEYFP010000678.1:0-3178 GCF_040634455.1 Kitasatospora sp. NPDC007106 | reverse complement strand
CGGGCGGCACAGCTCCGACCGGGTTGACGCGGGACGGGTCGGCGGCGGATGGTTCTGGGGCACTCCCCCCCCGCACCAGGACCGCGCCAAGCCGCGTCGAGATCCTCCGGCGCGAAGTCCTGCACCCGGTTCCACAGCGCCAGGTACGGCGACGCCGGTGCCTGCGCCTGCAGAGCGCAGAGCCGGCGGACCGCCTCCGCCACGTCGAGGCACCGGCGCTCGAGCAGGAACTGACGCTCCAGCACGGCCAGTGCGAGCTGCCGCGCGGTGAGGCTCATGACCGCATCATGCCACCCTCGGCCCGGCCGGGAACCAGCGCCCGTGCTAGAAATCCCTGGTGAACGACGACCCCGAGCCCTCTACCCTGCGCGTCTTCGTGGCGCTGGCTCCGCCCGACGAGGCCAAGGACGAGCTGGCCCGGGCGCTGCAGCCCGCCTACGCCCGCTACCCGCGGCTGCGGTGGAACCGGATCGAGGACTGGCACATCACGCTCGCCTTCCTCGGTGAACTGCCCGCCACGGCCGTGCCGTTGCTGCGCTCCGTACTGGCCGGCCGGGCGGCGTCGCACCCCGCCCTGCACCTGGGCCTGCGCGGTGGCGGCCACTTCGACGAGCGACTGCTGTGGAGCGGGATCGACGGGGACCTGGACGGACTGCACCTCCTCGCCGCCGACGTCCGGGACCTGGTCGGGTCCTGCGGGATCGAGTTCAACAACCGCCCGCTGCGCCCCCACCTGACACTGGCGCGGGCCCGCCGCGACGATCCCACCAGCGTGCCGCAGGCCGCGGCCGGACTCTCCGGCTTCGTGGGCCGGCCGTGGCACGCCGAGCGCCTCCACCTGGTCGGCAGCAACATCGGCCGCGGCTCCGGGCCGATCCGCTACCGCGACATCGAGGCCTGGCGGTTCGGCACCGGGATCCGGGCCGACGAGGACGGCGCGCCCGCCTAGATCGGGCCCACACCACCAGGAGGAACCGGTGTCATACCCGCAACCGCTCACCCCCGGGGAGAGACTCGCCGACGCGAAGAAGCGGCTCAGCCTTCCGCGCATCGTCGTGATCTGCGGCTCCACCCGTTTCATGACCGAGATGGCCGAGGCCGATCTGCGGGAGACCGAAGCCGGAAGGATCGTCGTCAAGCCGGGCTGCGACATGAAGTCGCCGCACGAACTCTGGTCCGATCCCGTCGAGGCCGAGGCGCTGAAGGCGCGACTCGACGATCTGCACCGGGCGAAGATCCGGCTCGCCGACGAGGTGCTGGTCGTCGGCGACTACATCGGAGACAGCACCCGGGCCGAAATCGCCTACGCCCGGTCGCTGGGCAAGCCCGTGCGGTTCACACACCCCGAAGTCGACCCCGACGCCTGACCGCCCACCCCACACCCTCCGCAGGCACCCCTTGGAATCGATCCTCCAGGGTCCGTCCGGCGGATCAGGCGTGCATGTGATCCGCCGGAGGTCGGGTGAGCCGCACGCCGGCCCGACAAGGTCCGAGGGCGAGGGCCCAGCGGTAGCCGGCGGTCGAGCGGCATCCGGTCGCCGAGCCTGCGCGCGCGAACGTGCTCTTCGCCGGGGGACGTGCCCCGCGCCCGGCGCGAGGAGGCCCGGCAGGTCACCGTTCCGCTGCTGCTCCTGCTGCAGTGGGACGACGAGGGGAACCCCGGCAGCGGGCGCTGGACCTGTACGACGCGTTCGGCAGCAAGGAGAAGACGCTGCACGCCAACACGGGCGGGTACGTCGGAACCCCCTGGTTCGAGCTGGAGGACGGCGGCCGGTTCTACGACCGGCACCTGAGGTGAGGCCTCGCCCCCGACGGTCGAGGTCGAGTGATGCATCCGGTCGTTCCGTTGCCGGGGCGAACGCGTTCCGTCCGGCCGGGGTGATGGCATTGTGGGCGGCCGTCGGATTGTCTGCTCTGTTGCGAAACGAACCATGATTGTCCGGAGTGACTCGTGCCCCGTCCGACCGTGCTCACGGTCGGGCGGGGCAGGCGCGGGGAGGGAGGGATCAGGCTCTGGCGCTGAACGTGGGCAGGTAGCCGTTGGCGTGGCCGGTCGCGTTCGGGTGGTAGCTCTCGTGGACGATGACGCGGGTGCTGTTGAGCCACCAGTCGGACGAGCAGATCTCGTGGTCGGTGAACACCTGGCGTACGTCGCCGAAGGCGAATCCGGCTGCGCCGGCTCTGCCGGCGATGACGGAGTCGATGGTGTCGGCGGCGCCGTTGATGGCGTTGCGGCTGGTGTCGCTGATGCCGAAGGTGCAGCTTCCGCCGATCTTGTAGAGGTGGGGATAGCCGAGGACGACGACACGGGCCGACGGGGCGCGGTTGCGGATGCCCGCGTAGACCTGGTCGAGCAGGGCGGGGAGCTTGCTGGTGGCGAAGCTCTTGGAGTTGTTCACGGCGGTCAGGCAGGCGTTGGTGCCGTTGAGGACGCAGGTCTGCATGGCGCTCGCGAAGCCGGCGTCGTTGCCGCCGATGCTGATGCTGACCAGTGTGGTCGCGCTGTTGACGGAGGACAGCTGCTTGTTGATGACGTCGGCGGTGGTGGCGCCGGAGCAGGCGACGAAGGCGAACGAGGCGGGGGAGTGGGCGGAGGCCCAGAGCGCGGGGTAGGCGTGCAGGCTGCGGTTGCACGATCCGGCGGAGCCGATGTAGTCGCCGGTTCCTTCGCCGGAGGAGTACGAGTCGCCGAGGGCCACGTAGTTCCCGGTCGCTGCCGCGGCGGGCGGTGCGGCGAGGAAGAGGCTCGAAGCGAGCAGGAGGACGGTGCCGGACAAGGACAGGACGAAGCGCGGCCGCATGGGACCTCCACCGGTCTACCCGCGTCACCTTGACGCGGCGGTAACTTTGTAGCGGCGCCGTGCCCGGGCTGAAAGATTTGTCGCAGGGGCAATTCGGTGAAACGGATTCACTTGCTCCTCACTGCACGCCAGTTGTCAGAACCGTCGCGCCTGCAGTATCCGCGGGCGCGGTGATGGTGGCAGGCTGCAGTATCTGACGAACCGCCAGATCGCGGTGGGGGGATTACGTCGCGGCGAATGCCTCCCGGGCGCGAAAAGATCTTGAGATCGAGGTGGGGGCGGTGTTGCGGTCGGCCGTTCCCGGCCGTCGGGGCCCCCCCGGCCGCGCGCCCGCACTACGGTAGTCCACAACCCTTAACTCCATCACCCACTACACG
>NZ_JBEYFP010000677.1:0-3196 GCF_040634455.1 Kitasatospora sp. NPDC007106 | reverse complement strand
GGAGTCGGCCGTGCGGGCGCACCACCGGGTGATCGCCGAACTCGCCCGGTCCGGCCGCACCCTGCCGCTGCGCTTCGCCACCCTCTACCGGGACGACCGCGGCGCCGCCGCGTTCCTCCGCGGCGCCGGCCCCCGTCTCCGGGCCGCCCTGGACCGGGTCGCCGACCACGCCGAGTGGGGCGTCAAGGTGTACCTGGACGCCGCCGCCCCGGACCCCGCCGAGGTCGGGGCTCCCGCCGACCGGCCCGGCACCGCGTACCTGCTGCGCCGCCGCGCCCAACGCGACGCCCTCGCCCGCCGGTTCGAGGAGGCCGCGGCAGGTGCCCGGGAGATCCACGCGACGCTCGCCGCCCGTGCGGGCCGGGCCGCCGAGCACCCGCTGCAGTCCGCGGAGGCGAGCGGCCGGTCCGACCCGATGCTGCTGAACGGCGCCTATCTGGTCGAGCAGGACAGGGCCGCCGAGTTCGGCGCGGCCGTCACCGACCTCGGCCGCCGATTCACCGGGGTCCGCCTGGAGCTGACCGGTCCGTGGCCGCCGTACTCCTTCGCCGACATCCAGCCCGAACCGGCACCGGAGCCCGAACCGGCACCGGAGCCCGAACCGGCACCGGAGGCCGCACCGGACCACGTGCCGGCGGGACGGGCCGAGCAGGGGTGGCCGGCCAAGACCCCGTCGGCCGAGGGCGGGTGAGCCGCCGTGACCGCCCCAGGCGCCGTGACCACCGCGGGCGAGGTCGCCCGGACGTCTCCGTACCCCGTGGACGACCGCAGGATCGCCCTGGTCGACCTGCTCGACCGGCTGCTCGCCGGCGGCGTGGTCGTCACCGGCGAGATCACCCTCGGCATCGCGGACGTCGATCTCGTCCGGATCAGCCTGCGCGCTCTGATCTCCTCGGTCGGCACCCTGGCCGCCCAGTACGTCGACTCCGCCGGGGAGTCCGGGCCGGACGCACCGGACGCACCGGACGCATCGGACGCGCCGGACGCGGAGGTCGCGGAGGGCGCGCCGTGACCGCACCGGGAGACGGCCGGGCGCCGCGCACCGCGGTCCCGGGCCGCCGGATCGAGCTGGACCCGGAGGCGGTCGGCCGGGACCTCGCCGCGCTCGTCCTCACCGTGGTCGAGCTGCTGCGGCAGCTGATGGAGCGCCAGGCCCTGCGACGGATGGACGCCGGCGACCTCACCGAGGACCGGATCGAGGTGCTCGGCCGCACCCTGATGGCGCTGGAGGAGCGGATGGACGAGCTCCGCGAGCACTTCGGTCTGCGGCCCGAGGACCTCAACATCGACCTCGGGCCGCTGGGCCCGCTGCTCCCCCCGGAGTGACCCGCAGGCCGTCCGGGGGGAGCAGCGGGCCCGTCGGCGCGTTCAGTCGGCGCACTCCTTGCAGATCGGCTGACCGCTGGAGTTCTCGCCGGCGAGCTGGCTGCGGTGCCGCACCATGAAGCAGCTCGCGCAGGTGAACTCGTCCTGCTGCTTGGGCAGGACCTGCACGGTGAGTTCTTCGCCCGACAGGTCGGCTCCCGGCAGTTCGAGTCCCTCGGCCGCGTCGAACTCGTCGACGTCGACCTTGCCGTCGGCGCGTTCCGCCCGGTGGGCCTTGAGCTCCTCGATGCTGTCGTCGGAGCTCTCGTCGTCGCCCTTGCGGGGGGCGTCGTAGTCGGTGGCCACGGTGTCGTCCCTTCATGGACTGGTGGACTGGTTGACCTCGGGGGAGACCAGCCTCCCTCCGGAGCCGTTCCCGCGCACCCGCTGCGGAGCGCGCGGTACGGCGGGGCGGATCAGAGCCGGACGGCGACCAGCGCGATGTCGTCGGTGCCCTGACCGTCGTCCGCGCCCAGGTCGGCGAGGACGGCGTCCGCCAGCGCCTCCGGGCCGAGCCCGCGGTGCCGGGCGGCGCTGGCGGTGAGCCGTTCCAGCCCCACGTCGATGTCCTCGCCGCGCCGCTCGATGAGGCCGTCGGTGTAGAGCACCAGGGTGGCGCCCGGCCGGTACCCGGCGGCCGCCTCGGAGCGCGGGATCTCGTTCTCCCAGGCGCCGAGCGGCGGGTCGGTGGCCCCGTCGAGCACCTGGACGGAACCGTCCGCGTGGACGAGCACCGGCGGCGGGTGCCCGGCGCTGCTGTAGCGGACGGTGCGGGTGGAGCGGTCGACGACGGTCTGCACCGCGGTCGTCGACAGCGCGCCCTCGACGGTCACCGCGTAGCGGGCCAGGGTCTTCAGCGCCTGCGCCGGCTGCCGGGTGGCGCGCAGGGCGGCGTTGAGCGCGCTGTGCAGCCGGCCCATGATCCCGGCCGCCTCCAGTCCGTGGCCGACCACGTCGCCGACCGCGACACCGAGCAGCGACCGGTCCAGGTCGACCAGGTCGTACCAGTCCCCGCACACGTTCAGCGTCCGGGTCGCGGGCTGGTAGCGGACCGCCGCGAAGGAGCGGTGCGCCGGCGGCACGGCGGGCAGCAGCGACCGCTGCAGGCTCAGCGCCACCTCGCGCTCGCGGGCGTGCGCCTGCCGCAGCTCCTCGTTGAGGTCGGCGAGCTCCTGCGCCCGGGCCAGCAGGTCCGCCGCCATGTGCGCCTCCCGGGTGAGGCCGGTCAGCACCGTGCCGTCCGCCGGACCACGGCCGTCGAGGATGCTCCGCACCAGGGCGGTGACCTCCTCGACCCGGTGCACGATCGCGACCACCTCGCCGTCCGCGCCCAGCACCGGTGTGTTCAGCGTGCTCCAGTACCGTTCCTCGAACACCCCCGGCCGGTCGGTGTGGTCGACCCCGTACTTCTGCAGCGGCATGCTGTCGCTCTGCCGGGTGGTGATCACCCGCTGCAGCGAGGCGCGCAGCGGGACGGCGCCGGTTGTCTCGCCGTGCGCGGGGTCACCGGGGAAGACGTCGAACAGCAGGCGGCCCACCAGCTCCGCGCGGTTGCGGCCGGACACCCGCAGATAGGCCTCGTTGGCGTCCGCCATCACCAGGCCGGGGGTCAGGACGAGCATGGGGCTGGGCGTCGCCCGGAACGCCGCCCCGTAGTCCACAGCCGGCGCGTCCACACCCGCTCCTCGGTCGTGATCATCCCGTGGGGTGCCCTCAATCTACGCCCGTCATGTGGGTCACGCCCGGTGCGCCGCTGCCGCCCGGACGCCGTGCCGGAGCCGGTGGAGCACCGTGGCCCGCGGAGCACCGGCAGTGCCGGGCCCGGCGGCAC
>NZ_JBEYFP010000676.1:0-3199 GCF_040634455.1 Kitasatospora sp. NPDC007106 | reverse complement strand
CCGGGACCCGGGGCGACGGTCGGCCGGCCGCCCGGAGAGCCCTCCCGCGGGGACGCTCCGTGCGCGCACCGGTCGCCGGCTGTGACCGGCTTGTAGCCGTTCGCGGACGACTTGGACGATCTTGCCCGGATGGTTCGTGGCATCCTGGAGCGCTGTGGCCGGGCCGACGGTGCCCGACCGGGGGGAGGGGAGTTGCGGATGAGGTTCTGCTTCCTGGTCGAGGAGCACTACCGGAACGACGGCATGCCGCTCGACGTGGTGCGGCAACTGACCGCGTGGGGCCACCGGGTCGACGTCGTCCGCCCGGGCAGCTCGCTGCTCGACCTCGGTGAGCTGGTGCGCGCCGGAGACCACGACGCCTGGGTGCTCAAGACCGTGTCCGGTGGCCCCGGCCTCGGCCTGCTGGAGTCCGCGGCCGCGATCGGCCTCACCACCGTCAACGACGCCCGGGCGATCCGGCCCGTCCGCGACAAGGCCCAGGCCGCCGTCATCGCCGCGCACCGCGGACTGCCCGTCCCCACCACCTGGGCGGCCGCCCGCTGGGAGGACTTCGGCCGGATACCCGACGCCCACTACCCGCTGGTCGTGAAGCCGGCCGACGGCAGCTCGGGCCGCGCCGTCCACCTGGTGGAGCGCCCCGAGGAACTCGCCCGGATCGGCGCCGACCTGGGCGGCGAGGGCCTGCTGATCGCCCAGCCGTACGTGCCCAACACCGGCGTCGACCTCAAGGTCTACAGCGCGGGCGGCGAACTCTTCGCCACCGAACGGACCTCGCCGCTGCACCCGCACCACCCGCACCGCGAACGGCCGGTGGCCCTCGCGCCGGAGGTCGCCGCGGTCGCCGCCCAGGTCGGCGAGGTGTTCGGCCTGGACCTGTACGGCGTCGACATCCTGCTCGGCCCGGACGGCCCCGTCGTCGTCGACGTCAACGACTTCCCGAGCTTCCGTGCCGTCCCGCAGGCCGTCGCCCGGGTCTCCCGCGCCGTCCTCCGGCTGGCCCGCAGCGGCTCCTCCTGGCCCTCGGTGGCCGCGGTGCCGCCGCAGGGCGTCACCGGGACCCTGCCGGCCGCGGTCGGCGGCGCCGCGTGAGCGCCCGCGCACACGTCAGGCTGCTCACCGCCGACCCGGACCATCCGCTGCTGGCCGCCACCGCCGCCCTGCTGCGCGCCGGCGGCCACGCGGTCGACAGCCAGCACCCGGACGCCCCCGAGCGGCCCGGTGTCCCGGACGTCTGCCTGCTCAAGGCCCGCACCGCGCAGGCGCTCGCGCTGGCCGCCAGGCTGGAGGAGCGCGGGGTGCCGGTGCTGAACCCGGTCGCCGCCACCGCGTTCTGCCAGGACCGGCAGCGGATGGCCGACCTGGCCCTGGCGGCCGGGCTGCCCTTCGCGCCGACCCGGACGGCCGACCTCGCCGCACTGGAGCTGGCCGTTGACGGGCCGGTGGTGGTGAAGAGCCTGCACAGCCGCCGCGGTGACCTGGTCGCGGCCGTCCATGACGCCGCCGACGCCCGCCGGCTCGCCGCGCAGTGGCCCGGGGAGCCGGTGGTCGTCCAGCCGCTGGCCCGCAACGACGGCTGGGACCACAAGCTCTGGGCGGTCGACGGAACGCTCTTCGCCGAGCGCCGCCGCTCCGAACTCGCCGCGCCGGCCGCCGTCGCACGGGAGGAGCTGCCGCTCGCCGCACTGCCGGACGGCTGGCCGGAACTGGTCCGCGCCACGGGCGAGGTCTTCGGACTGCAGGTGTACGGGGTGGACATCCTCGACACTCCCGACGGGCCGCTGATCGTCGACGTCAACGCCTTCCCCGGCATCCGCGGGCAGGCCGGCGCCCCCGAGGCGCTCGCCGCCCTCGCCACGGCCGCCGCCGAAGACCGGCTCCCCGCCGGAGCCCGGGCCGCCTGACCCCTCGGAGTCCGGCGCCGGGGCGGATGCCGCCCTCAGGCCGCGTTCACCAGGCGGTCGGCCGGACCTGGAAGCCGGCCAGGCCCTCCGGCGGCTCCTCGGAGACCCGGCGCTCCTCGACGACCGCACGGCTCGGGCCGCGCCCGCACCACTCCACCAGGCGCTCGACCGCCGCCGGCTCGCCCTCGAAGACGGCCTCCACCCGCCCGTCCGGCAGGTTGCGCACCCAGCCGGCGACACCGGCCGCGACGGCCTGCTGCCGGCAGGTGTCGCGGAAGAAGACGCCCTGCACGACCCCGGCCACCATCACACGTCTACGGATCACGCCTGCCAGGTATACCCGATCCCGGCCGGCGCCCGTGGTGCCGCCGCGCCGCGGGCCGGGCCCGGCGGAGTCGACGTCCCGTCAGGGTCGGCCCCGCGCACGGCCGGACCGGACGGCGGAATTCCGGCCGAACGATTCGAGCCGTTCTCGGAAATTGTCCGGGAAGTGATCGGAAATTCACCGGGGCGGCGCCGGGGAGCGGGAATTGAACGCCGCCGGGAATGGGAAAAGGCCGGGGCAGCCGATACGGCTGCCCCGGCCCGTTCGTCGGTGCAGGTGGGGGATCAGGCCACGGCCGGGCTGAGCTTCGGGTTCGGGCCGTAGGAGTTGGCCTCGGGCTGGCCCTCGGTCGCGGCGAAGACGATGAGGACGATCGCGCCGATCAGCGGGACGAGCCCGATCAGGATCCACAGGCCGGGGCGGCCGGTGTCGTGCAGGCGGCGGACGGTCACGGCGAGGCTGGGGACCAGCACGGCGAGGCCGTACAGCGCGGTGAGCAGCGAGGTGTCGAGCAGGCTGCCGACGATCGCCAGGACGACGTAGATCGCGAAGTTGACCAGGGCGAACATCCAGTATTCCTTGCGGCGTGCCCGGCCGCCGAAACCCGCGTAATTCTTGAGCACAGCCAAGTACCAGTCCACGTCAGTTGTCCCTGTTTCCGTACCGATTGGGTTGGGGGGAATGTAGTGGTGGGGGTGATGGCCGGTCAAGAACTTTTTCAACAGGTGGGGGACGCCTTTCGATCCGGGTCGACACAGGGCTGTAACCCGGTCGCAGCGGCCCCGACAAACGGCCCCACTAGGCTGGTGGCACACCCGTCACAGGCCCACGCCCCGTACCCCGAGGAGGACCGTGCGCCGCCCCCTGCCGCACCCCGCGGCCGCACCCGGCTGGCTGCTCCACCCGCTGCGCTGGCAGCGCGGGCCGGTGCCCAGGGCGCCCCGCGCGACCGCGGCCCACGGCACCGGCCCGC
>NZ_JBEYFP010000675.1:0-3219 GCF_040634455.1 Kitasatospora sp. NPDC007106 | reverse complement strand
GGTTTTGTGATTACAGTGGTGTTATCTCCACACCGCGCGGGCCCCGCCCCCCCCGGGGGGCGGCCCCCCCCCCCGCGGCGGTGAGGAGCTGCGGGGTGAGGAGGCGTCAGGCCTCCGCGCCCAGCCACAGGTCGGGGCCGAAGACCTCGTAGTGGATGTCGGCCGGGCGGACGCCCGCCGCGATCAGCTGCCCGCGGACGGAGCGCAGGAAGGGCAGCGGGCCGCACAGGTAGGCGGTGGTGCCGGCCGGGACCTCCACGCCGGCCAGGTCCACCAGGCCGGTGCGCCCGGCGGGCCACTCGCCGGCCGGCTGCTCGTAGAAGACGTGCGCCTCGGCGTCCGCGAGCTTGGCGGTGAGCTGCTGCAGGTCCGCGCGGAAGGCGTGGGCGAGCTGGTCGCGGTCGCCGTGCACCGAGATCACCCGCCGGGTGCTGCCGGTGGCCGCGAGGTGCGAGAGCATCCCGATCATCGGGGTGCAGCCGATGCCCGCGGAGGCCAACAGCACCGGGCCGTCGCCCTCGGCCAGCGTCACGTCGCCGAACGGCGGGCTCAGCAGCAGGGTCGCGCCGGCTCCGACGTGCGCGTGCAGGTGGTTGGAGACCTCGCCGTCCGGGGTGCCCGCCACCCGCTTGACCGAGAACTGCAGGGCGCCGTCCGGCTGTCCCGAGAGGCTGTACTGGCGGATCTGGTGGGCGCCGTCCGGCAGTTCGACCTGCACCGAGACGTACTGGCCCGGGGTGGTGGCCGGCAGTGGGCCGCCGTCGGCGGGCCGCACCAGGAAGGTCGCCACGTCGTCGGTCTCCAGCAGCCGCGCGACCACGGTGTACGGGCGCCACAGCGCCTCCGGGCCGGTGCCGGCCCCGGTGTACAGGCCCTTCTCCAGCGCGATCAGCGCGTTGGCCATCAGCCAGTACACCTCGTCCCAGGCCGCCGCGACCTCCGGGGTCACCGCCTCGCCGAGCACCTCGACGATCGCCGCGAACAGGTGCTCGTGGACGACCGGGTACTGCTCCGGCGCGACGCCCAGTGAGGCGTGCTTGTGGGCGATCCGGGCGAGCATCGCGTCCGGCCGCTGCTCGGGGTGGGCGACCAGGGCGGTGGCGAACGCCGCGATCGAGCCGGCCAGTGCCTGCCGCTGGGTGCCGTTGGCCTGGTTGCCGCGGTTGAACAGGTCGCGCAGCAGCTCCGGGTGGGCCTCGAACAACCGCTCGTAGAAGCGTGCGGTGATGTCGCCGACGGCGGCGCCGACGACCGGCAGGGTGGCTTCGACGACCGGGGCGTTCTGCGGGGACAGCATGGACGGCTCCTTAATCGGTATTTGATCTTCGTATTTTGCGGGACGGGAACGGGCGGGCCGTTCCCGGTGGGACGGATCAGTCCGGCGGACGGACGGAGAGGCTCAGCAGGACCGGGCCGGTCGGGGATGCGACCAGGTCCTCGACCGAGAGCGGGTCGAGCACCGCGAAGAACGCCTCCTGGGCCTGGCGGAGCACCCCGCGCAGCCGGCACGACGACCGGAGCGGACACGGTGGGTCGTCCTCGCACCCCACCACGTCGCCGATCCCCTCCAGTTCGCGCAGCAGGGCGCCGAGCGAACCGGTGCGGCCGGCCGGGGTGAGCGCCAGGCCGCCGCTGCGGCCCCGGCGCGCCTCGACCACGCCGAGGTGCTGAAGCCTGCTCACCACCTTGGCCGCGTGGGTGTAGGGAACCTCCATCGCCGCCGCGACCTCACGGGTGGTCGGGTTGGACGCCTCGTCCAGCACGGCCAGCCGCATGGCGATGCGGAGTGCGATGTCGGTGCCCTTCGTCAGCCTCACATCCGGAAGACTATCTAATGCGAATCTCGGATTCGTCTTTGGGGTCCCCGCTACCGCGTTCCCGCAGGTCGGGCGGCCTGTAGCTCCGCCAGCAGCTCGGCGCCCGCCCACACCCGTGCTCCGCCCGGCCCGGCCTGCTCCGCCTCCCGGACGAGCTCGATCAGCCGGGCGTTGGCCGGCGCCGCCAGACCGTGCCGTCCGGCCATCGCCACCACCTCGCCCTGCAGGCTGTCGATCTCCGTCCGGCGGCCCCGCTGCAGGTCCTCCCAGGTGGACGACCGGGCCTCGGCGTCCACCTTCAGCGTCGCCGCCGCCAGCCGCCGGAACACGCCGTCGGGCAGGGCGAGCAGCCGGGGCATCAGCGCGGTCGGCAGGGCGCCCAGCCGGGCCGGGTGCACGCCCTCCGCCCGCATCGCCGCCAGCGCCTCCCGCTGACACAGCGCCAGGCAGCGGCGGAACGCCCGCTGCCCGAGCTCCTCGCGCAGCGGCACGCCGGCGAGGGCGTTCACGGCGTTGTTCAGGTTCATCAGCAGCTTGCCGTGCTGCACCTCGCGCATGTCGGCGCGGCGCTCCACCGTCAGACCGGCCGCCGCGGCCGCCCCGGCGAGCGGGGCACCGGCCGGCTGGTCGTCGATCATCAGTGCCCCGCCCGAGCCCTGGTGGAAGGTGCCCGGCGCGGTCTGCAGCACGTTGTACGGGACCATGCCGGCCACCACCGGGTGGTCCGCGCCGACGGCCGACCTGATCAGCGCCGGATTGTGCAGGCCGTTCTGGAAGCTGACCAGGGCGGTGCCCGGAGCGAGCACCCCCGCGACGGAGGCGGCGGCCTCCGCGGTCGCGGCCGACTTCACCGTCACCAGCACGAGGTCGGCGCCCTCGGCGCCGGAGGGGTCGGTGGCCGTACGGAGGCCCCCGGCGGGCACCCGGACGGTGGGGCGGCCGCCGCCGGTCAGGGTGAGGCCGTGCTCGCGCACCACCGCCATCCCGGCCGGCCGGCCGATCAGGGTGACGTCGGCGACCTCGGCGAGCAGACCGCCCAGGTGGCAGCCGATGCTGCCGGCGCCGAGCACGACGATCCGCAGCCGCCCGGACGGCGGGGTGGGCGGGGTGGGCGTCACGGCAGTCATCCTCCGGCGGGGGAACGGACGGTGTGCCGAGCACCCTAGGCGCTGGCCGCGCCCACGGGGAACCCGCGGGGTGCGGGGCATCCCCTCGCAAGGGGATGCCTCCAGGGGCGCGTGGGGATACCCCCAGGGGCGCGTGGGAACTGCGCAATTGGGATGGGGCTGCCGTGCGGATCTGCGGCTGGCCCGGATTCTGTGGGCTGCCCACCCCCGGACTGCGCAGTTCTCCCCCAGCCTTCGGCCGGGAGGTGCCCCCACGCGTCCATGGGGTATCCGGG
>NZ_JBEYFP010000674.1:0-3220 GCF_040634455.1 Kitasatospora sp. NPDC007106 | reverse complement strand
CGGCGAGCGCCGGGTCGGCGGGCAGCTGCGGGCGGCGCCGGCGGCGCAGCAGGAGCAGCCCGGCCGCGGCGGCGACGGCGAGCAGCGGCAGCACCCAGACCCGGGCGGGCAGCGGGGCGGCCTCGGTGTGCAGGCCGGCCACGGTCGGGAGGGTCAGCGGCCCGGCGGCGGAGACGGTGTAGGTGGCGGGCTGCGCCGGGGAGGCGTAGGCCAGGTCGGTGGAGGCGAGCACGAGCCGCAGCCGGTGCCCGGCCGGGAAGGAGTGGTCGACGGCGGGCAGCGCGATCTGCACGGTGCGGCCGCCGGGGGCGTCGGCGCCGGTGACCCGCAGCGGGGCGACGAGCTGCTGCGGCAGGGTCTGCTTGCCGTCCGGGCCGAGGTCGTAGAGCTTGGCGAAGAGCACCGCGTCGGGCCGGTCGGCGTGCACGGTGATCGAGGCACGGGCCTGGCCGGTGAGGTCGAGCGCGGTCGTCAGCGGGTCGGAGTCGAACGCGGCGTACTGGCTGGGGAAGTCGAGGGCGAGGCCGCTGCCGAGGGCGGCGGCCTGGGAGAGCGCGCCGATGCCGGGGACGGTGGAGATGTTCGGCGGGGCGCCGCCGGGCGGGTTGGCGACGGTCTGCTCGCGGCCGGCGAGTTCGACGCTGCGGGTGGCGGTGCCGCCGAGTCCCGGGTACGCGTCGGCGTCGGCGCCGCGCAGCACGGCCTGGAAGCCGGTGGAGTCGACGCCGCCGGTGCGGGTGACCCGGAAGGCGGGGCCGGTGCCGGTGGACTTGCCGGCCAGGTAGTGGTCGAACCAGGCCGTGACCCGGGCGTCGGTGCGTTCGCTGCCCTCGGTGCCGCCGTCGTGCCCGCCGGCGAACCAGTCGACGGCGACGGGCGCGCCGTTGGCGGCGACGGCCTTGGCGATCCGGTCGCCCTGGTCGAGCGGGAAGAGCGAGTCCTGCTGGCCCTGGACGACGAGGGTGGGCACCTTGATCCGGTCGGCGACCGAGGACGGGCTGGACTTCTCCAGCACCGCGACCGCCTCGGCGTCGGGGCGGCCGGCCGCGGCGACCCGGTTGTACATGGTGCACAGCTCGTCGAGGAAGCGGCCGCAGCCGACCGCGCCCTGCGGTCCGCCGGGCTGCCCGTCCTGCTGTCCGTCCTGCTGTCCGTCGCGGGGCGCGCCGGCGAGCCCGCCGGTGGCGGCGCCGGCCGAGCCGGTGGTGAAGAACAGGCCGGCCCAGAGCTTCTTGAAGACGCCGTCGGCGGCGGTCGAGCCCTGGGCGGCCTGCGGGAAGAGCGCGTCGGCGAGGTTCCACCAGGTGATGCCGGCGGCGACCGCGTCGATCCGCGGGTCGTAGGCGGCGCCGAGCAGGGCGGCCCCGCCGCCGTAGGAGGCGCCGGTGATGCCGACCCGCGGGTCGCCGGCCTTGTCGAGCTGCACCTCGGGCCGCTTCGCGAGCCAGTCGACGAGCCGGGTGACGTCCTGGATCTCGCGGTCCGGGGCGTCCAGGCCGATCCGGCCGCCGGAGTGGCCGAAGCCGCGGGCGGACCAGGTGAGGACGGCGTACCCGGCGCGGGCGAGCTGCCGGGCCCGGTCGCGTTCGCCCTCCTTGGAGCCGCCGAAGCCGTGCGCGAGCAGGATCGCCGGGCGTGGCGAGGTACCGGTGGTGAAGAACGAGGTGTCGATGCGGACGGTCGCGCTGCTGCCCGGTGTCTCGGGCATGGCGAGGAAGCGGTCCTCCTGGCGCACCTCGGGCCCGGAACCGCCGGCGGCGGTGCCGATCGCCCCCACGACGACCAGCACCGCCGCAACCACCCATGCCACCAGCGCACGCCGTCCCAGCCGGCGGAGGCGCCGGGCCCACCCGAACCCCATGGCCACCGACCCTAACCCCGTTCGGGGTAGGGAGCCCGTAAAGGGCGCGATCACGTCATCCGCGCCGGTCGTTCGGGTGCGGCCCGGTGGGGGTCAGGCGGTCCTCACCGCCATGAGCAGGCCGGTCGACCAGGCGAGCCGGACGGTGCGGAAGTCCGGGCGGCCGGTCAGGTGGCCGACGAGCCGGTCGACGGCGGCGGTGTGCTCGGCGGGCCAGTCGGGCAGCGGCAGCAGGTCGTCGATCAGGTAGGTGCCGCCGGGGGCGACCAGGTCCAGGGCCCGTTCCAGGTGGGTGAACTTGCCCGGCCAGGTGTCGGCGAAGACGAGGTCGAAGGGCTCGCCGCGGTACTCCTCCAGCCAGGTCCCGCCGTCGCCGGCGACGAACGCGCAGCGCCCGTCCCCGCCGAGCTCGGCGCGGGCGAGGTCCTGTACGGCGCCGTCCAGTTCGACGCTGACCAGCCGGGCGTCGGCGTCCATGCCGCTGAGCAGCCAGGCCGTGCCCTCGCCGACGCCGGTGCCGAGTTCCAGGATCCGTCCGCCGGGCCGGGCGGCGGCGAGGACGGCGAGGAGGGCGCCCGTCCGCTCCTCGCAGGAGAGCGTGAAGCCGTGGGCGGCCCCGGCGGCCCGCAACGCGGCGACGGCGGGCGGCAGTCGGGTGATCGTGTCGTCCATCGGGCCAGTCTGCCGCGGGTGTTCGGGGCGGTGCAGGTGTTTTCGCGGCCCGGCGTCCGCCGCCGCCCCTCACCCGCGCGGACGGGGCGGGGTCAGAGCAGGCCGTCCCACATCTGCTCGACGACGACGGCCCACCAGTTCTCCGGGTCCTGGAAGACGGTGGGGTCGAGGGCGGCCAGTTGCTGCTGGAAGCCGTCGGTGGCCTCGGCGGCGGCGTGCGCGTCGAGGCCGCGGCGGGCGGGGCGGTGGGCGGCGAGCAGGGCGAGGCAGCGGACGTACGAGGACAGGTCCGCGTTGAGGTAGCGGCCCGTCCCGGTGTCCGGGTCGACCGCCCAGACCCGGCCGACGCCCTCGCCGGTGCCGGTGCCGCCGTCGCCGCACTGCACCGCGACCAACGCGTGCCCGTCGGTGCCGAGCAGCACGTACTCGGCGAGCACCGCGCGGGCGGTGTCCGGGACGCGGCGGCCGCGGCCGGTCGCGGCCAGGTGGGCGGCGACGTCCGGCAGGCCCGGCAGCACCTCGAAGAAGCCCTCGACCCGGGCCGGCAGGCCGGCCCAGACGAGGGTGGAGCGGGCGGCGTCCGGGAGGGCGGTGGCGGCGGCGTCGTCGGCGTCGGAGCGGTGCACGTCGTCCGGGCCGAACTGCTCGGCGAGGCGGCGGCCGAGGGCGGCGTCCCGCTCCGGTCCG
>NZ_JBEYFP010000673.1:0-3229 GCF_040634455.1 Kitasatospora sp. NPDC007106 | reverse complement strand
CCCGCCGCCGGGCCGGGCAGCCGCCGGCCGGGCGGGGCCGCGGGTGCGTCCGGTGACCACGCGAGCAGCACGGAGACGAGCACGAGGACCAGCAGCAGGAACGGGCTGAAATCGACGCCGCGCAGCGGCGCCTCGGTCACGCAGGTGGCCACGGTGATGGCCGTCAGCGCCCAGGGCAGCCCGGCACCGGCCGCCGCGCCGCGGGCGGCCGCCACCACGACCGCCGTGGCGAACAGCAGCAGGCCGGCCGCGCCGACCAGCCCGGACGTGGCGAGCGTCTGGTGCAGCTGGCTGTGGGCGTGGGAGTAGACGGCCTGGACGGGGGAGGACCGGTCGGTGAACAGCGTCGGGCCGTAGCCGAGCAGGACGTCCGAGCGGAACGCGCTCATCGCCATGTCCCAGACCGCCGTGCGCCCGTGCAGCGTGCTGACCTCCCGGTCCGACAGCACCTGGCCGGCCCCCGTCACCAGGGCCGGCACGAGGACGGCCCCGCAGGCCGCGATGCCGAGGACCAGCAGCCGGCGCAGCAGCGGGTGGATGCGGTGGTGCGCGCCGCGCCGGTACAGCAGGAGCAGGCCCAGGGGCGCCGCCAGCCACGCCGTCCGGGACTGGGCCAGGACCAGGACGGCCGCGGCCGCGCCGGCGTGCAGCGGCCAGCGCCGGCTCCGGTACAGCGGCACCAGCTCCACGGCGAGCGCGACCGAGGCGATGACGCCCAGCAGGATCGGATGGCTGGTGACGCCGACCAGGCGGGAGGAGCCGAGGCCGGGCAGCCGGAAGTTGACGATGGGGCTGGCGGCCAGCGCCCAGCCGGGTGCGACGGCCAGCGCGCCCAGGCTGCCCCAGGTGTAGACCCGCAGCATCGCCCGTACCCGGCGCATCATCGCGGCCGGCCGGAGCCGCGGCGCCGCGTACAGGGCCGCGACGGTCAGCGGGGCGAGGTACAGCCGCCAGTCGCCCGCGCCGCCGTGTCCTCCGAACAGGGCGGAGAGCACCGGGCCGGCGTACATGCCGAGCGCCGCCGCGGCCACGGCCGCACCGACCGGCCCGACCGGCCGGCGGGGCCCGGCCAGGGCGAACAGCAACACGCCGACCAGCAGTGCCACGGTGGCCAGCAGGTAGCCCATGCCCACCTGCAACTGCCAGGCGGCCGGGCCCTCCTGGGCGGTCGGCAGGCCCCAATCCGCGGGGGCGCCGGAGTCCGCGGGGCCGCGCGGAGACAGTACGACGGCGAAGAACGCCGGGCCCAGGCCGACCGCCCACACGGCGACTGCTGCCAGGCGGGGGGCCACGGTGATGGCGCTGTGGCGCACAGACACTCCTCGACAGGGTGAGAGCGGCTGACCCGAAATGTGGTCAAACGTGTTTAAGCTCCCTAAGGGGATATCTCATGCCCCGGTGCCGAGTCCGGGTCGCCCCGGATGCCACGACCGGAACAACCCGAAGGGGTGCACGTTGGATCTGCGGGGATTTTTCAGGGCCATGGCGCGACGCTGGCTGTCCGTCACGCTCCTGGCGCTGGCCGGGCTCGGCGCGGGGCTCGCCGCGACGGCCGCCTCCACGCCGCAGTACCTGGCGACCAGTCAGATCTTCGTCTCCACCCGCGCGAGCGGCGACATCGCCGAACTCAACCAGGGCAGCGCCTTCTCCCAGGCGCGCGTCCAGTCCTACGCCGACATCATCTCCAGCCCCCGCATCGCCGGCCCCGTCGTCGACCGGCTGCGGCTGAGGACGACCCCGCAGGAGCTGGCGGGCCACATCTCCGCCTCCGCCAAGCTGAACACCGTGCTGATCGACATCACCGTCTCCGACACCGACCCGGAATGGGCGGCGCGGATCGCGAACGGCGTGGCCGAGGAGGCCGGTCGACAGATCGTCAGCCTGGAGACCCCGCCCGGGCAGACCACCGCCCCCGTCCACATCGGCATCACCCGCACCGCCGAGGCGCCCGGCGCGCCCGTCTCCCCGAAGCCCGTGCTGAACGCCGCGGCCGGCCTGCTCGCCGGGCTGCTGTCCGGCGTCGGCCTCGCCCTGCTGCGGGAGACCCTCGACACCACGCTGCGCACCGCCCACGCGCTCGGCACCGCGACCGGGCTGCCGGTGCTCGGGGCGGTGCCCTTCGACAAGGGCGCGCCGGACCACCCGCTCGCCGTCGGCCCGGCCGCGCACAGCGCGCGAGCCGAGGCCTTCCGGCTGGTGCGGACGAACCTGCAGTTCGCGCAGGTCGACCGCAGGCCCCGAGTGATCATGGTGACCAGCCCGCTGCCGGGCGAGGGAAAGACCAACACCGCCGCCAACCTCGCGCTCTCGCTCTGCGAGGCGGGCAGCCGGGTCTGCCTGGTCGACGCCGATCTGCGCAACCCGTGCGTCGCCAAGACGTTCGGCCTCGTCCAGGACGCCGGCCTGACCAGCGTGCTGATCGGCCAGGCAGCCGTCGACGAGGTGCTGCAGGAGTGGGGCGAGGCGAACCTGAGGGTGCTCACCTCGGGGCCCGTCCCGCCCAACCCGGCGGAACTCCTCGCCTCCGACCGGATGGGACTCGTCCTCGCCGGTCTCGCCCGGGACTTCGACACCGTCATCGTGGACAGCGCCCCCCTGCTGCCGGTCGCCGACACGGTCGGGCTTGCCCACGCCGTCGACGGCGCGGTCTTCGTCGTACGGGCCGGGCGCACACCGGGTGAGCGGGTGCAGGCGGCCGTCGAGTCGCTGCGTTCGGTGGGTGCCCCCGTCCTCGGCGGCGTCCTCAGCATGGCCAAGCTGCAGAGCGAGGGCTACGGGTACGGCTACGGGTACGGCGAGGCGGCCGCGGGCGACCTGCTGGTGGCGCCCAGGAAGCTCGACGAAGGTGCCGCGGCCGATGCCGTCCGGGCCGCCAAGTGACCCGCTTCGAGGTGCTGTTCGTCTGCACCGGCAACCTCTACCGCTCCCCGCTCGGGGAGCGGCTGTTCGCCGCGCACACGGGCCCGTCCGGCGGCGGCACCGGCGTCGCCAGCGCCGGGACGCTGGCGCGCCCCGGGCTGCCGATGCCGCCGCGGACCGCCGCCGCCCTGGAGGAGCTGGGCGGCACGCCCGGTACGTTCGCGACCAGGCGGCTGACCGCGGCCCTCGTCGCCTCGGCGGACCTGGTCCTCGGGCTCGCCCAGGAGCACCGGGACGCGGCGGTGCGCCTCCACCCCGCGGCGCTGCGGCGCTGCTTCGCCCTGGAGGAGTTCGTGCGGCTCGCCGGCGC
>NZ_JBEYFP010000672.1:0-3236 GCF_040634455.1 Kitasatospora sp. NPDC007106 | reverse complement strand
CGCGGAGCACGTTGACGAGCTGGGGCAGCTCGTCGAGCGAGAACCTGCGCAGGTGGCGGCCGATCCCGGTGACCCGCGGGTCGTCCCGCAGCTTGAAGAGGTGGCCGTCGGAGTCGTTGCGTCCGGAGAGGGAGGCCCGCTCCGCGTGGGCGCCGAGGTGCATGGTGCGGAACTTCAGCATGCGGAAGGGCCTGCCGTGGAGGCCTGCGCGGACCTGGCGGAAGAGCACCGGGCCTGGGCAGGTGGCCTTGAGCAGCAGGAAGACGGCCGCCATGACCGGCAGGAACAGCATCAGGAGCGAGGTGGCGCCGACGATGTCGACCACCCGCTTGGCAGGGAGCCGTCTGACCGATCGCCGGTCGGACGGCAGGTGCGGGGCGGAGAGCGTCACATGACACCCCTTTAGGAGTAAAAGATGTCAAACAAACGTGAACCGGGACATTTCTGGCAATCACTCTCACACAACACAACGAACCTTGCGGGTGCGGCACGCATCCGTTACTCCGGACGGAAGGCGGCGGTCCGATGGCCACGGCGCGAGTGACAGGACAGGGCGGTCCGGGCACCGGACGGCCGATCGCCGAACGGGCTCCCGGGCAATGACGGCCCCACCTGAGGA
The DNA here is from genome assembly GCF_040634455.1 of Kitasatospora sp. NPDC007106. Taxonomy (NCBI): domain Bacteria; kingdom Bacillati; phylum Actinomycetota; class Actinomycetes; order Kitasatosporales; family Streptomycetaceae; genus Kitasatospora; species Kitasatospora sp. NPDC007106. Next base: position 2,617 of record NZ_JBEYFP010000672.1, on the reverse strand, counting down.
TCCGTCGGCCGACGCAGCGTCACCTCGCCCGCGCCGAAGGGCCCTGCGGATCGCGGCCCTCGCGGCCGCCGCGGGTCTGGCCGTCACGGTCGGCCTGGGCTGGTGGGCCTACGCCCGGCTGGACGGGAACCTCCGCACCGACACCGCGACCGAACGGGCCCTCGCGGAGCAGGCGGCTCTGCGGCCCAAGTCCTCCGGGGACGCCGAGAACATCCTGGTGATGGGCTCCGACTACCGTCCCGAGCTGGGCAGCGCGCGCTCCGACACCGTCCTGCTGGTGCACCTGGCCGGAAACGGGAAGCGTCTCCAGGTGGTCAGCGTGCCACGGGACATGATGGTGCCGATCCCGAGCTGCCCGCGGGCCGGAGCGGCAGCGAGCCGCGCCCAGTACGCGCAGTTCAACTGGGCCTTCGACCTCGGCGGGGCGGCCTGCACGATCCGCACCTTCGAGGACCTCACCGGCATCCGGGTCGACCACCACCTCGTCGTGGGCTTCGAGGGGTTCAGTCGGATCGTCGACGCGGTCGGCGGCGTCGAGGTGGACCTGCCCCACGCGGAGCGGGACCCGAACGTGGGGCTCGACCTGGCCGCCGGGCCGCACCTGCTGCAGGGCACCGACGCGCTGGCCTACGTCCGGGCCCGTGAGTACGTCGGCGACGGCAGCGACACCAACCGGATGTCCCGTCAGCAGGCCTTCCTCGGGCTGCTGTCGGCGAAGCTGCGCAGCAGCGGGACGCTGTTCAACCCCGCCCGCCTCTATCCCGTCCTGGACGCGGTCACGTCCTCGATCACCGCCGACTCGGGGCTGGACTCGCTCGGCAAGCTGTACGACCTGGTGGCCCGGCTCCGCGCGGTCCCGGAGGGCCAGGTGGACTACCGGACCGTCCCCCGCAAGCCGTACGCGGCGGACCCGGACCGGGACGTGCCGGACGAGCCCGCTGCCTCCCAGCTGTTCCGGTCGCTGCGGGAGGACCGCTCCCCGCCACCCGACCCGGCGAAGGGCTGACCCGGCCTCACGGGGCGCCGTGCCGCCGCCGGGCGTGGCGCAGCACGGCGCCCGCCACCAGGGCGCCCGCGCTGCGGGGGCGCAGCCACTGCTCGTCCCAGCGGTCCGAGGCGCCGAACGAGTCGTACTTGTAGGACTCGTTCCCGCGGAGGAAGTCGAAGGTGCGTGCGCCGAGGGCGGCGGCCGCGGCGATCGTCCGGTCGAGGAGGACGGTACCGAGGCTGAGCCGGGCGTAGGCCGGGTCCCAGCCGCCGTTGTAGTAGGCGAAGGTGCCCTGCCAGAGGAAGCCGTAGACGGCGCCGACCGGGGTGCCCCCGCGTTCGGCGACCAGGGCGGCCGGTCCGCGGGCGGCGTCGGCGCGGGCCTGGAGCCGCAGGTGGAGCGGGCGGCGGTGCGGGCCGAGGGCGGTCACCGCCCCGCGGTGGTCCTGCCGGAGGCGGTGCAGGGCGAGCACGGAGTCGAGGAGTCCGGCGGTCATGTCCTGCGGCCCGACCCAGCGGAAGGCGATCCCGGCCCCGGCGAGCTGCCGCTCACGGCGTCGCATGAGGCGGCGGAAGCTCGTGGAGCCGACCGTGGCGCCGGTGCCGATCTCCAGTCGGGGGCAGGTGGTCCTGGCGATCCGGCGGGTGCCGGCGGGCAGCAGGGCGGTGTCGTTCTCCGGGTCCATGGCGGGGAGCCAGAGGCTGCCGCGCCGCGTGCGTTCGCTCAGCCAGGTGCGGACCTCCTCGCGGCGGTGCGCGGCGACGGGGAACAGGCCGTGGTCCGCGCCGTCGGCGTCCGCGCCCAGCAGGGTCCAGGCGGTGACGGGGAGCGGGATGCGCGGGTGGAGCCGGCCCCTGGTGCGGGCGAGCGGCACCACCGCCTCCGGCCGGCCGTCCGGTCCCGTCCAGAGCGCGACCTCGGCCGCCGCGGCGGCGGCCGGGTCCATGGCCTCCCAGGTGCCGAGCACCCAGTCGGGCGTGGTGAAGTAGGAGGAGCCGGGGACGGCGGCGGCCAGCTCCCGCCAGCCCTGCTCGTACGGGGCGAGCGTCTCGGGGGTCCGGTGGATCCGGAGGCCGCCGGCCCGTGCGGGCGCCGCGCTCCGGGCGGGGGCCGGGCGGGTCACCGGCGTGCGTCCCGGAGCAGGTCGACGAGTCCGTCGGCGAAGCGGCGGCTCATCTCCTCGACGGTGTAGCGCGCCGCGTCCTTGCGGCACTCCGAGCGCATGGCGCCGAGCTCGGCCGGGCTGCCGAGGAGGCCGGCCACGGCGTCGGCGTACTGCTGCACGTCGTCCGGGGCGACGAGGGCGTTGCGGCCGTGCTCCAGGTACTCGAACTCGGGGGCGTGCCAGGGCCACGGCGTGGTGACGACGGGGGTCTCGAGCACGAAGGAGTCGACGGCGCACAGGCCGACCAGGCCGGGCATGAGCAGCACGTCCGACACCGCCCCCAGCAGTGCCTTGCGGGTGCCGAACACCGGCCCCAGCGGCACGACGACCCGGCTGCGGGAGGCGGCGGCCTCCACCAGGTGCTGCTGGTCGCCGGCGCCGGGGCGCCTCGTAGGTGCACTCGACTTAACTGCTCAAGACCCCCCGAAACTATTCTATTGTGTGGTCTTCTGTGTGGTTTTGTG
>NZ_JBEYFP010000671.1:0-3239 GCF_040634455.1 Kitasatospora sp. NPDC007106 | reverse complement strand
GCCGCCGGGCCGCCCGCCCCCCCCGCCCGCCCGGGCGGGATCAGCCCTTGGGCAGCGGGTAACCGCGGGTGGCCGCGACCTCGTGGGCGGCCTCGGCGACGGCGAGGCCGCCGGTGGCCGACTTGGCGGGCTTGAGGATGAACGAGCCGTACGCCGAGGGCTTGGCGGCGTCGGTGAAGTCGAGCGGCACGTCCAGGACGTTGAGCGCCTTCTGGCTGCGGTGGGCGGCCACGATGCCCTCGCGGGTGAGGTCCTTGGCGGTGCAGGCGTTGCTGAGCGCCTCGGCGGCGACCTGGGCGGCCACCCAGCCGCTGACCACGCCGCTGTCCACCGGCGCGCCCGGGTACTTCGCCTGGTAGTCCTGCACCAGCTGGCGCATCCGCGGGGTGTCGACGCTGGGCGCCGGGTAGCCGCTGACCAGGTAGAACATTTTCTCCAGGGCGGGGGCGGCGGCGCTGTCCAGCAGCTGCGGGGCGAAGGTGGGGGCGGAGCCGACCACCGGCACGGTGAGTCCCTGGGCGGCGGCCAGGCCGACCAGCGAGGCGGACTGCTTGGGCCCGGCGCTGACCAGGATCGCCTTCACCCCGGCCTGCTTGAGGGCGGTGACCTGGGCGCCGAGGTCGGTGTCGGTGGCCTTGATCTTCTGCCCGACGATGCTGTAGCCGTGCTGCTTCGCCGCGTACTCGGCGCCGGCGAGGGCGTTCTCGCCGTACTCGCCCTCGAAGTAGACGTGGCCGATCCTGTCCCCCGCGGCCAGTCCGGCCTTGCGGGTCAGGAAGTCCACCGCGTTGATCATGTCGATGTCGTAGGTGGGGCCGACCACCTGGATGTAGTTCTGGCCGAGCAGGGTGGAGGACCAGCCGAGCGGCAGGGTGAGGATCTTCTTGCCGTCGATCTCCTGCTTGAGCGCGGCGACCACCGGCGATCCGATGACCTGGGTGAGCATGGCCGAGTCGGGCTCGATCTCGGCGAAGGCGGCGACGCCCTTCTGCACGTCGTAGCCGTGGTCCTTGACCTTGATCTCGACCTTGCGGCCGCAGATGCCGCCGACCTTGTTGGTCTGTTCCACCCACAGCTGCTGGGCGTTGACGATGCTCTTGCCGAGCGAGGCGTAGACGCCGCTGAGGTCGGTGAGGGCGCCGAGGGTGATGGTCGTCCCGGTGACGCCGGGGCCCATCTTCACCCCGTCCTGGCCGACCCGGTCGGAGGAGGTGTCGGCCTTGGTGCTGCAGCCGGTCGCGGCGAGCACGAGGACGGCGAGGGCGGCTGCGGATCTGAGCGTTCTGCGATCGGTCACGGGGTCGGCTCCTTGCCGGGCGAGGGAGGGGTGGCGGTGCGGGAGACGGTCACGGGGACGGGCACCGGGGCCGCGGGAGCGGCGGCCGGCGCGCGCCGCGGCCGGTACCGGCGGGCCAGGCCCGCCAGTCCGTCCGGGGCGAGGGTGAGGATCAGGACGACGGCCGCGCCGTACAGGTAGCGGGCGGCCTCGCCGGGGGTGGCGCCGAAGGCGTCCGAGCCCGCGGGGGCGATCAGCGGCAGCCGGTCGGCGTACACGGTGAGGACCTGCGGGAGCAGCGAGACGAGGACGGCCGCGGCGGCCGCGCCGCCGACCGAGCCGAGCCCGCCGATCACGATCATCGCGAGGAAGTCGATCGACAGGGCGAGCCCGAAATGGTCGGGCACCACCCGCTTGAAGGCCAGCGCGGTCAGCGCCCCGCCGGCCCCGGCGTACAGGCAGGAGACGGTGAACGCGGCGCAGCGGTACCGGGCGACCGGCACGCCCATCACGGCGGCGGCGGTGCCGCTGTCCCGCAGCGCGGCCAACGCCCGTCCGGGGCGGCCCTGTTGCAGGTTGCGGGCGGTGAACAGGCCGAGCGCGACCAGGGCGAGCCCGAGGTACCAGAGCCGTTCGAGGCCGCCGAAGGGCACGCCGAGCACGGCCAGGCCACGCGGCGAGGCGTCACTGAACGAGAAGCCGAACAGCGCCATCGGCTCGACCGGCCGGCCGTTGAAACCGCCGGTCACACTGCGGGAGTTGAGCATCACGTGCTGGCCGAGGAAGACCAGGGCGAGGGTGGCCACGCCCAGGTACATGCCGCGCAGCCGGCCGGCGATCGGACTGAACACCGCGCCCGCGGCGCCGGCCAGCGCGATCGCGAGGACGAGGGCGAGCAGCGGCGGCAGGCCGAGCCCGGTGAGCCGGGACGGACCGCTGCCGGACGCCCCGCCGGAGAACCAGACGTAGCCGTACGCGCCGACGGCGAGGAAGAAGGAGTGGCCGAGCGAGAGCTGCCCGGCGGTGCCGGTGAGCAGGCCGAGACCGATCGCGCCGAGCACCGCGGCCATCGCGAACAGCCCGCTCTGCAGCCAGAACCCGTCCGCGTAGAAGGGCAGGGCGAGCAGTACGAGGACGCCTGCGGCGGCCGCGGCGCGGCGCCCGGTGATCAGCTCAGACACGGACGGCCTCCTTCGATCCGAGCAGCCCCGAGGGCCGCACCAGCAGGACGGCGACCATCACCAGGTACGGGGCGATGCCGGGCAGACCCTCGCCGAACGCGCCGAGCGCGTCCTGGTAGCCGGCGGCGAGGGCGCCGGCCAGGCCGATGGCGAGGCTGCCGGCCAGGGCTCCGGCGGCCGAGTCCAGGCCGCCGAGGATCGCCGCAGGGAAGGCGGCGAGCGCGAGTTGGCCGGTCGAGCGGTCCAGGCCCGGCGCGGGGAAGGCGGCCAGGAAGACCGCGGCGACGGCGGCCAGCGCACCGGCCGCGCACCAGGCGGTCAGCCGCATCCGGCCGAGCCGCACCCCCATCAGCGCGGCGGCCTCCTCGTCGGCGGAGGCGGCCCGCATCGCCAGCCCCCAGCGGGTCCAGCGGAAGGCGGCGAAGACCGCCCCGATCAGGGCGACGGAGACGGCGATCCCGGCCAGCCGGGCCTCGGCGGCGTGCACTCCGCCGATCCGGACCACGGCCGGGCCCCACGGGTCGCCGGTGGCCAGGTAGTCGGCGCCGATCGCCCGGGCCAGCGCGGTCAGCAGCACCAGGTCGGCCCCGATGGTGAGGATGGTGGCGACGTGCGCGCCCGCCCCGCGGAGCCCGCGGGCGGTGAGCAGGTGGAGCAGACCGGAGGCGACCGCGGCGGCGGCGGCGCCGAGCAGCACGGCGAACGGGAAGCCGACCGCGCCGTGCGTGGCGGCGACCACCCAGCCGCCGAGCAGCAGGACGGAGCCGTGCGCGAAGTTCATC
>NZ_JBEYFP010000670.1:0-3241 GCF_040634455.1 Kitasatospora sp. NPDC007106 | reverse complement strand
GTGGCTGACCCGACCCCCGCCCACAGCCGCCTGCGCACGGAACGGCGCCGGGTGCGCGCCGCTCTGCGCCGCCTCGCCGAACGTCCCCGCGTCGCCGCCGTCGTCCGCCGCCTGCAGCCACGCTCGGTCCGCACCCGCACCACCCTCGCCGCCACCGCGAGCGTCGCCGTCGTCCTGCTCATCGCCTCGGCGGCCGTCCTCCTGCTGCTGCGCACGACCTTGGAGCGCACCGTGGAAACCGGAGCCCGCGAGCAGGCGCAGGCCGTCGCCCGCCTCGCCGACCAGGGGCACCTCACCGACACCCTCCCCCTCGACCACGGCACCGACTTCATCCAGGTCGTCGACGCCCACGGCCAGGTCGTCGCCGCCAGCCAGAACATCGCCGGCCGGCCCGTCCTCACCACCGCCGACCCGCGCAACGGCCACTTCAGCTACAACCTCGGCGAACTCGGCGACGAACACCACCAGCGCGTCACCACGCTCACCACCAGCACCCCGACCGGCCCCGTCACCATCCACGTCGGTGCCTCCCTGCGCACCGCCGACACCGCCGAAGACCTCGCCACCGCCGCCCTCGCCACCCTCAGCGCCCTCCTGCTCCTCACCGTCGCCTTCCTCACCTGGCGCGCCGCCGGCCGCGCACTTCGGCCGGTCGAGGCGATCCGCGCCGAGGTCGACGCCATCAGCGACCGCGCGCTCGACCGCCGTGTGCCCGACCCCCGTAGCGACGACGAGATCGCCCGCCTGGCCGACACCATGAACGCCATGCTCGAACGCCTCGAAGCGGCCGGCGCACGCCAGCGCCGGTTCATCGCCGACGCCTCCCACGAACTGCGCAGCCCCCTCGCGGTCCTGCGCACCCAACTCGAGGTCGCACTCACCCACCCCGACCCCGAGGTGCGCGCCGACCTCGTGACCGGCGCCCTGCAGGACACCGAACGGCTCCAGGCCCTCGCCACCGACCTGCTTCTCCTCGCCCGCCTCGACGCCGGGCACGACCGGCCGGAGCAGACCGTCGACCTCACCGAGCTCGTGCACACCACCGTCCGCTCCCGCGGCACCGAGCAGCACCCGGTCTCCGTACAGGCAACCACCGAAGTCACCGTGTCGGGCAATCCGTTGTGGCTGGGGCGCCTGCTGACCAACCTCCTCGACAACGCCCAACGCCACGCCAAGCACCACATCACCGTCCACCTGGACGTCGACCTGATGCCCGGCCAGGCTGTGCTCGACGTCTCCAACGACGGGCCGCCGATCGACCCGGCCGACCGGGAGAAGATCTTCGAACGGTTCACCCGCCTCGACGACGCCCGCAGCCGCGACGACGGCGGCACCGGCCTCGGCCTGCCCATCGCCCGCGACATCGCCGCCGTCCACGGCGGCATCCTCACCCTCGTCAACACGCCCGGAGCCACCACGTTCCGCACCACCCTGCCCACCACGACGCCCACGGCCGGCATGTAGCGGGGAGCTGTCGCCGCCGCGCGTCGAGCACGTAGCAATGACGGCATGCCCGGCCCGGCCGCGGAGCTGCTGGAGAAGGAGGTGGTACCAGCCACCCGCAAAAGGGCCGCTCGACGGTCTGGGTACTGCGGCCAGTCCCAGTGGCACTACCGGCCGTGGTGTGGAATCCCTTCGAAAGCAACCGCGTCACCCGGCAAGGGGCGACCTGCTTGGAGACTCCTTGTCCAGGCTGCCACGTATGCGCGCCACCCCACGAGGGCAGATACGGACCGCCTGCGTCGGCGACTGCGTGCGCACTGGCCGGCTGAACGTGCCGGGCACTCCATACGCAGTCACTTGCCGTTTCGTGTGACGTTCCAGGAAAGGCAGGACCCGTTCGGAAGCCCATCGCCCTCCGCCGGTAGGAGGCAGGCCGATGACGTGTCCGAACAGTAACCGCCACGTGGACTTCGAGGGCATCGGGCTGTGTGGCCTGTACGGCGCGGCCGGCCGACGGCGCATCGGCCTGCTGTAGGTCCGACCGTCTTCGCCGGTCGGGATGCAGCTGCTCTGACGCTCCCGCGGCAGTCAGGAAGCGCAGTCGCGGCAGACGGGCTGGCCGTTCTTGTCCGTGCTGGCGGGTTGGGTGCGGTGGTGGACGAGGAAGCAGATCATGCAGGTGAACTCGTCCGCCTGGAGGGGTACCACCTGGACGGTGAGTTCTCGCCGGACGGGTCGGCGCCCGGAAGCTCCAGCCCTTCGACCACCTCAGGGTCGACGTCGACCGCGGAGCTCTGCTTGTCGTCGCGCTGACTCTTCAGTGCCTCGATGCTGTCGTCGTTGCCGCCGTCGCCGGAACCGCCCTGCGGCCGCACCCGAGCCGCCGGCAACAACGGCTCCACCACATCCCGCAGACCGTCAGGGGCGCGTGGGGGCACTTCCCGGCCGGAGGCCGGGGGTGAGCTGCTCGGCCCGGGAGTGGTGCTCCTGACGCATCCGGCTCACCCCTGCCTGCACGGCGGCCTGCAGCCGAATCGTGCGGTTCTCCCCGGCCCGGCGGCCGGGAGGCACCCTCACGCGCCCCTGATGTGGCCGCCCGAGCGCCCTTGAGGACACGCCTCAGGCCGTGCCGGCGGTGGCGGCGAGGAGGTCGTGCAGGAGGGCGCGGACCTCGGCCGGGTCGGCGGCGGCGAGTTCGGGCATGCCGCCGCCGCTGCGGGCGAGGACCACGCCGGTGAAGGCCGCGACGGCGAGCTCGGCGCGCAGCTGCGGGCGGTCCAGGCCCTCGCGTTCGAGGCGTTCGCGCAGCGGGTCCACCAGCCGGCGGTGCAGGTGGGCCCGGACGGCGTCCTCGACGGCGGAGTCGTCGGAGGGCAGGACGACGCTCTGGAAGGCGGGCCCGGGGCCGCGCTGCTCGAAGCGGTCGAGCAGTCCGGCGAGGCGTTCCTCGTCGAGCAGGTCGGCCGGTGTGGCGTCGCCGTGCTCGGCCTGCACGGTGGCCAGGTACAGCTGGGTCTTGCCCCCGTAGTAACGGGCGATCAGTGCCGGGTCGACGCCGGCCCGTTCGCCGATCTCGCGGATGGTGGTGCGGTCGAAGCCGCGCTCGGCGAAGAGTTCGATGGCCGCCCGCAGCAGCAGCTCCCGGCTGCGCGCCGCGTCCCGGCGCCGCTCCCCCGCACTCGCCTCGCTCACGCGGGTGCTCCCTCCTCCCGGGCGCCCTCGCCCTCAGCCTCGCCGCCCGCCGCCCGGACGGTGATGCGCAGTCCGTTCCCGGTGGCCGCCGCGCCGGCGGTGGCCG
>NZ_JBEYFP010000669.1:0-3241 GCF_040634455.1 Kitasatospora sp. NPDC007106 | reverse complement strand
TCGACATGAGCGAGTACGGCGAGAAGCACTCGGTCTCCCGGCTGGGCGGCGCCGGACGGCCTCGGTGAGCTGGCCGCCCTCCTCGTAGCCGACGTACCCGGGCGGGGCGCCGACCAGCCGGGAGACCGAGTGCTTCTCGCCGTACTCGCTCATGTCGATGCGGACCATCGCCCGCTCGTCGTCGAAGAGGAAGTCGGCGAGCGCCTTGGCGAGTTCGGTCTTGCCGACGCCGGTGGGGCCCAGGAAGAGGAAGGAACCGGTCGGGCGGTCAGGGTCGGCGATGCCGGAGCGGGTGCGGCGCACCGCGTCCGAGACCGCGGCGACGGCCTCGGCCTGGCCGATCAGGCGGCGGCCGATCTCCTCCTCCATCCGCAGCAGCTTGGCGCTCTCGCCCTCCATCAGGCGGCCGGCCGGGATGCCCGTCCAGGACGCGACCACGTCGGCGACGTCGTCCGGGCCGACCTGCTCCTTGACCATGGTGGCGTTCGGCTCGTCCGCGGCGCGGTCCTGCGCCTCGGCGAGCTCGCGCTCGGCGGCCGGGATCTCGGCGTACATCAGCTTGGAGGCGCGCTCGAAGTCGCCGTCGCGCTGGGCCCGTTCGAGGGCGCCGCGGAGGTCGTCCAGGCGCTCCTTGAGCTCGCCGACCCGGTTGAGGGACTTCTTCTCCTGCTCCCACCGGGCGGTGAGCACGCTCAGGTGCTCCTGCTTGTCGGCGAGGTCGCGGCGCAGCCGGGCCAGGCGGTCCACCGAGGCCGGGTCGGACTCCTTCTCCAGCGCCAGCTCCTCCATCCGCAGCCGGTCGACGGAGCGCTGGAGCTCGTCGATCTCGACGGGCGAGGAGTCGATCTCCATGCGCAGCCGGGAGGCGGCCTCGTCGACCAGGTCGATGGCCTTGTCCGGCAGGAAGCGGGCGGTGATGTAGCGGTTGGAGAGGGTGGCCGCGGCGACCAGCGCCGCGTCCGAGATCTCCACCTTGTGGTGGGCCTCGTAGCGGCCCTTGAGGCCGCGCAGGATGGCGATGGTGTCCTCGACCGAGGGCTCGCCGACCATGACCTGCTGGAAGCGGCGCTCCAGCGCCGGGTCCTTCTCGATCCGCTCGCGGTACTCGTCGAGCGTGGTCGCGCCGACCATCCGCAGCTCGCCGCGGGCGAGCATCGGCTTGAGCATGTTGCCGGCGTCCATCGCGGAGTCGCCGCCGGCGCCCGCGCCGACCATGGTGTGCAGCTCGTCGATGAAGGTGATGACCTGGCCGTCGCTGTCCTTGATGTCGCTCAGGACGGCCTTCAGGCGCTCCTCGAACTCGCCGCGGAACTTCGCGCCGGCCACCATCGCCGAGAGGTCGAGCGCGACCAGCCGCTTGCCGCGCAGCGACTCGGGCACGTCGCCGGCGACGATCCGCTGGGCGAGGCCCTCGACGACGGCGGTCTTGCCGACGCCGGGCTCGCCGATCAGCACCGGGTTGTTCTTGGTGCGGCGGGACAGCACCTGGACGACCCGGCGGATCTCGGTGTCCCGGCCGATGACCGGGTCGAGCTTGCCGTCGCGGGCGGCCTTGGTGAGGTCGGTGCCGTACTTCTCCAGCGCCTTGTAGGTGCCCTCCGGGTCGGCGGAGGTGACCCGGGCGCTGCCGCGGACGTCCTTGAACGCCGCCAGCAGGGCCTTCGGGGTGGCGCCGTTCTGCTTCAGCAGTTCGGCGACGGTGCCGCCCTCGGCGGCGAGGCCGACCATCAGGTGCTCGGTGGACAGGTACTGGTCGTCCAGGTCGGTGGCGCGCTTGCCCGCCTCCTGGAGGACGGCGAGGGTGTCGCGGGCCAGCTGCGGCGCGGCGACGGTGGAGCCCTGTGCGCTGGGCAGGGTGGCGAGCTGCTGGCGGGCGGCGGCGGCGACCTTCGCCGGGTCCGCTCCGACGGCCTCCAGCAGCGGTCGGGCGATGCCCTCCGGCTGCTCCAGCAGCGCCAGCAGGACGTGCACCGGCTTGACGTCCGGGTGTCCTGCGGCGCTGGCCTGCCGGATCGCGGCGGACAGGGCGTCCTGCGTCTTGCTGGTGAACTTGCCGGCATCCACTGGTGGCGTGCTCCTTCCGTTCGGGCATCGAGTCTGCCTCGTACAGCATCCAGTAAGTTGAGTCTATTCCGCTCAACCTTCCCGGTCCAGTGGGTACCGGTCCCGTCACCCGTTGTTCATCCCCGCCGGACGGGCTCCCTGGTCAGGCCCAGCAGCAGCCGGGCGGGGCCGGCGGGCCGGCGTCCGACCGGCCAGACCGCCCGCAGCGGCCGGTGCAGGTCGAGCCCCTCCACCGGGACGGCCACCAGGCGCCGGGTCGCCAGCTCCTCGACCACGGCCAGTTCGGAGAGGCAGACCGGGCCGGCGCCGGTCATCGCGGCCGCCTTCAGCGCGGTCGAGGAGGCCAGCTCCAGGCGGGGCGGCGCCGTCCCGCCGTGCGGGGCGAGCGCCTGGTCCAGCACCTCGCGGGTGCCCGAGCCGGGCTCCCTCAGCACCAGCGGGGTGGCCGCCAGCTCGGCGGCGGTGACCGGTCTGCGGCGACGGGCCCAGGGGTGCTCCGGCGCCACCACCACGACCAGCCGGTCGGCGGCCACCACCGCGCCGGCCAGCCCGGGCGGGGTGCCCGAGCCCTCCACGAAGCCGAGGTCGGCGTCGCCCGCCAGGACGTGCGCCGCCACGTCGGCCGAGTTCGCCGTCCGCAGCGTCACCGCGGTGTCCGGGCTGGCCTTGTTCAGCGCCAGCAGCCACCCGGGCATCAGGTACTCGGCCACGGTCAGGCTCGCCACCACCACCAGCCGGGCGTCCCGGCGGCCGCGCAGCGCGTCGATCCCGGCGTCCAGGGCCTGGGCCGCCTCGACCACGTTGCGGGCCCACTCGACCACCAGCAGCCCGGCCTCGGTGGGCCGCGAGCCGCGCGGCGAGCGCTCCAGCAGGGCGACGCCGATCTGCCGCTCCATCCCGCGGATCCGGGCGCTCGCGGCGGGCTGGCTCACCCCGAGTTCGGCGGCGGCCCGTCCGACGCTGCCCAGCCGGGCGACCGCCAGCAGCAGCTCCAGGGCGCCGATGTCGGGGACCCGCGACGAGAGAGGCATAGAGCCAGGTTATGTCCTCATAGATCGTGGACGGCTACCGGCCGGACCGCCCGCGGCGGAGGCTGCTGGCATGCCCACCCTCACCACCGCACCGCACCCCGCCCCCGCCCCGGCAGCGCCGCCGGCCGCCCCCCCGCCGCCCCCCC
>NZ_JBEYFP010000668.1:0-3242 GCF_040634455.1 Kitasatospora sp. NPDC007106 | reverse complement strand
CCAGGGGTCGGCCTGGCACCGGTGCCGCGGGCACCCGGACCGAGGGCGCCCGCCGCACCGGTGCCAGGCCGACCCCTGGACCGCATCCGAGGAGCAACGAGGAGGAACCGCATGACCACCGCACCGCTCGCCCCCGTCGAGGCACCGAGCCACCCGGCCGAGGCCGTCCCGCTGTCCTGGGCCACCACCCTGGACCGCGGGCTGGTCCACCGGGACGCCGTCGGCGAGGTCTTCGTCACCGACCTGCGCGGGGACGAGGACGGCCACTACACGGCCGCCGCCCAGCTGCCCCGCTCGCACGCCTACTACGGCGACCACCTGCTCCGGCCCGGCACCCACGACCCGGTGCTGCTGCTGGAGGCCGCGCGGCAGGCCACCCTGGCCGGGGCGCACCTGTTCCACGGCATCCCGACCGACCACAAGTTCATCCTGACCTTCCTGCGGATCCACCTGATCCGGCCGCAGCTGCTGACCATCGGCGACAGTCCGCTCGACCTGGTGCTCAAGGTGACGGTGACGGACCGCCGGGTCCGCGAGGGCCGGGTGACCGGGCTCGACCACCGCGTCGACCTCACCGTGGACGGCACCGTGATCGGCTGGGCCGGCGTCGGCCTGCGCTTCCGCGACCCGGCCGGCTACCGCGAGATGCGCCTGCGCAACCGCGACGGCGCCGCGCTCCCCAGCACCGCGGTGCTGCCGCCGCAGACCGGCGGCACGGGCGGCCCCGGCCTGCCGGCCGCCCCCGACCTGGTCGGCCGCGCCGACCCGCGCAACGTGGTGCTCCTCGACCCGCGGCTCGCCGACGGCGGCGCCACCGCGGTGCTGCGGATACCGGCCGGCAACCCGAGCATGTTCGACCACCCGCAGGACCACCTGCCGGGCATGGTGCTCGCCGAGGCCGCCCGCCAGCTCGCCCTGTTCACCGCGCTGGACACCCGCGGGCTGTCCGCCGCCAAGACCTTCCCGGTCGACCTGGCCGTCACCTTCGCCCGGTTCGGCGAACTGGAGCCGCGGACGGTGCTGACGGCGACCCTCGGCGACGAGAAGCCGCTCGGCGCGGAGGCCGGCGAACACGCCTACTACACCCAGGGCGGCCCGCTCGACCTGGACGAGGCCGAGCCCGGCGCCGCCGTCACCCAGCTGCCGGTCGTGGTGGACGCCCGCCAGAACGGCGAGTCGATCGCCCGGTTCGTCCTCTCGCTGGCACGCATCCGCGGCTAGCAGGCTGTACGCGTACCCGGCGGGCCCGGGCGCACCGCCCGGTGCGGCCCGGCCCGTGACCGACCGACAGCACAGCAGGGGGAGACCGATGTCCAGCACCGCCGCCGCGTTCTTCGACGTGGACGAGACCCTCGTCCGGGTCAAGAGCATGTTCCACTTCCTGGAGTTCTACCTGCGCCGCCGCGGCGAGCCGGAGGGCACCTTCGCCCGGCTCACCGCCGACCTCCGGGCCGCCGCCGCGGCCGGCACGCCCCGGCAGGTCGTCAACCGCGCCTACTACCGGCTGTACGCCGGGGAGAGCGCGGAGCGGCTCGCCGCGGCCGGTGAGGCCTGGTTCGAACGGGCCGTCGAGGACGACCTGTTCGTGCCGGAGACGGTCGCCGCGACCGAGCGGCACCGGGCCGCGGGCGACGCCCTCGTCCTGGTCTCCGGCTCCTTCTTCGCCTGCCTCGACCCGATCGCCGCCCAGCTGCGGGCGGACTGGACGGTCGGCACCCGGCCGGTGGTCCGCGGCGGCCGGCTCACCGGCGAGGTGGTCGTCCCGGTGATCGGCGCGGTCAAGGGCCGGGTCGCCTCGGCGGTCGCCGGCGTCCGAGGCGTGGACCTCGCCCGCTGCGCCGCGTACGGGGACCACTCCAGTGACATCCCGCTGCTGGCCGCGGTGGGCCGGCCGGTCGCGGTCGGCGACGACCCGGTGCTCACCGCGCACGCCGAACTCGCCGGCTGGCAGCGGCTGGTGCCCGCCGAGCCGGTGCGGGCGGCGGTCTGAGCACGTGCTGCGCACCCCCGCCCGGCGGGCCCGGGGGAGCGGCGCGGACGGCACCCGGCCGGGGCCGTACCGCGCGGCGACAGGCCCGCACCGACGACAGGAGGGGACCATGACACCGATCGGCATCGTGGGCACCGGCTCGTACGTGCCCGCGGAGGTCGTCAGCAACGAGGAGGTCGCGGCCGGGGCGGGCGTGACCGCGGAATGGATCGAGGAGAGGACGGGCATCGGCCGGCGGCACCGCGCCGCCCCGCACGAGGCCACCTCCGACCTGGCCGCCGAGGCGGCCCGCAGAGCGCTCCGGCAGGCCGGGGTGACGGCCGACCGGCTCGCCTTCGTGGTGGTCGCGACGTCCACCCCGGACCATCCGCAGCCCGCCACCGCCAGCATCGTGCAGCACCTGATCGGCGCCCGCCGGGCGGCCGCCTTCGACGTCAACGCCGTGTGCAGCGGTTTCGTGTACGGGCTGGCCGTCGGCACCCAGATGCTCCGCGGCGGCACCGACCCCGCCGCGCCGTACGGACTGGTGATCGGGGCGGACATCTACTCCCGGATCCTCGACCGGGAGGACCGGAGGACGGCCGTGCTGTTCGGCGACGGCGCGGGCGCCGCCGTGCTCGGGCCCGTCCCGGCCGGGCTCGGCGTGGTGCAGACGCTGCTGCAGGGCCGCGGCGACCAGCACCGGCTGATCGGCGTCGCGGCCGGCGGCAGCCGCCGGCCGGCCTCGGCGGAGACGGTCGCCGAGGGCGGGCACTGGTTCCGGATGGACGGGCGGGCGGTGCGCGGCTTCGTCCACGAGGCGCTGCCCGGCGCGGTCTCCACGCTGCTCCGGCGGGCCGGGGTGCCCGCCCGCGAGGTGCGGCACTTCGTCCCGCACCAGGCCAACGGGGTGATGCTGAACCAGGTGTGGCCGGAGCTCGGACTGCCCGGCGCCACCATGCACCTGACGGTCGACCGGCACGCCAACACCGGCGCCGCCTCGGTGGCCGTCACGCTGGACGCGGTGCACCGCCGCGGCGGGCTGGAGCGCGGGGACCTGGTGCTGCTGGCCGGTTTCGGCGGCGGGATGAACATCGGCGCCGCCCTGCTGCGCTGGGCGCTGGACCAGCCGGCCGGCCCGCTCGGCGAGCCGGTGTACCGGGCCGAGGACGAGGCGGCCGAACGGCTCGCCTCCTGGGGGCTGCTCTCCGGGGCCGCCCTGCGCTGAGCGGGCCCCGGCGGCGAGCCGCGGTGCGCGTGCCCGGACGGCCGG
>NZ_JBEYFP010000667.1:0-3261 GCF_040634455.1 Kitasatospora sp. NPDC007106 | reverse complement strand
GGTCTGCACGGTCATGTGCAGCGAGCCGGTGATCCGGGCGCCGGCCAGCGGCTGGGAGGCCGCGTACTCCTTGCGGATCGACATCAGGCCGGGCACCCGCACCGCCGCCCTCGCCGACCGCCACCTGCCGATCCGCCCCGGCACCGACGCCTACCTGCTGGCCGCCCTGGTGCACACCCTCTTCGCCGAGGGGCTCACCGCACCCGGCCCGCACCTCACCGGCGCCGAGGACGTCCGCCGGCTCGTGGAGCCCTTCCCGCCCGAGGCCGTCGCCGACGCCTGTGGCATCCCCGCCGAGTCGATCAAGGACCTCGCCCGCGAACTCGCCGCCGCCCCCACCGCCGCCGTCTACGCCCGGATCGGCACCAGCACCGTCGAGTTCGGCACCCTCGCGAGCTGGCTGGTCGACGTGCTCAACGCCCTCACCGGCAACCTCGACCGCCCGGGCGGCGCGATGTTCCCGCTCGCCGCCCGGCGCCGCCGTGGTACCGGCCGGGGCCGCGGGTTCACCACCGGCCGCTGGCACAGCCGGGTCCGCGGCCTGCCCGAGATCAAGGGCGAACTGCCCGCCGTCACCCTCGCCGAGGAGATCACCACCCCGGGCGAGGGGCAGGTCCGCGCCCTGATCACCGTGGCCGGCAACCCGGTGCTCTCCACCCCCGGCGGCCACCGCCTCGACGAGGCCCTCACCGGCCTCGACTTCATGGTCAGCGTCGACCCCTACCTCAACGAGACCACCCGGCACGCCCACGTCGTCCTGCCGCCCCCGCCGCCCGGCCGCTCCCCGCACTTCGACCTCGCCTTCGGCGACCTCGCGATCCGCAACACCGCCCGCTGGTCGCCGGCGCCACTCCCGCTCGAGGACGGCGAACCCGACGAGTGCCGCATCCTCTCCCGGCTCACCATGATCGCCGCCGGCCACGGCGCCGCGGCCGCCGCGAACCCGTACGCCCTCGACGAGACGGTGATCGCCGGCGTCCTCGCCAAGGCCGTCGCCGACCCGTCCTCGCCCGTCCACGGCCGCGACCCGGCCGAACTCGCCGCCGCCCTGCACGGCGACAGCGGCAGCGAACGCCAGGTCGACCTGATGCTCCGCCTCGGCGCCTACGGCGACGGCTTCGGCGCCGACCCGGACGGCCTCACCCTGGCCCGGCTGATCGCCGCACCGCACGGCATCGACCTCGGCCCGCTCGAACCCCGGCTGCCCGAGGTGCTGCGCACTCCCTCCGGCACCGTCGAACTCTGCCCCGCACCGCTCGCCGCCGACCTCGACCGGCTGCGCGCCGCCCTCGCCGAGCGCCGTGACGGCCTCGTCCTGGTCGGCCGCCGCCACCTGCGCTCCAACAACAGCTGGCTGCACAACCTGCCCGCACTGACCCGCGGCAGCAACCGGTGCACCCTGCACGTCCACCCCGCGGACGCCGCCGCCCTCAGCCTCGCCGACGGCGGCAGCGCCCTCGTCAGCAGCCGCACCGGCGAACTCACCGCCCCCGTCGAGATCACCGAGGACGTCATGCCCGGTGTCGTCAGCCTGCCGCACGGCTGGGGCCACGACCGGCCCGGCACCCGGCTGCGCACCGCCGCCGACGATCCCGGCGTCAACGTCAACCGGCTCACCGACCCCGACGCCCTCGACCCGCTCTCCGGCACCGCCGTCCTCAACGGCGTCCCGGTCCGGGTCCGCCCGGCCCCCGGATCCGCCCCTGCGACCGTCCCCGTGAGCGCCGTCGAAGCGGCCGCCGAACCCGCCCTGACGTCCGCTCAGGCGGGGTAGCGGATAAGCTCACCGGTCGCCAGCTCGAACGAGAAGGGTGCGGGAACGGGCACGGAGTCGCCGAACTTCCCGCGCCGCTGCCGGTGGTAGACGCCGTTGTCCGGCTCCGAGAACAGCACGATCGTGCCCTCGCGCGGATCGATCAGCAGGTACAGCGGGATCCGCATGAGCGGGTAGTCGCGGACCTTGCCGACCAGGTCGTTCTCGGGGTTGGAGGGAGAGACCACCTCCACCGCGATTTCGGCGAGCTCCGCGGGTACCTCGCTGCCGCCCAGCTCCACCACGGAGAACGGGATGTAGGTGAGGTCCGGATTGCGCAGCTTGCCGACGTTCGGCGAGGCGAGGTCGGTGTTCTCGCTCGGCATCAGCCCGGTCGGGCGGTGGGCGTCGAACTGCTCGCGGACGACCAGGAGATTGCGCTGACGGATCACCGACGGGCCGGCCATGACGATGATCTCGTCCCCGGACACTTCGACCTTCCAGCCGGAGGGCGCGGTCAGGCTCTGTGCGTACCGGAGCAGCCGGGCGTGGCGCCCGGCGATCTCGGAGTCCGACATGCCGTCATCCTTCCATCCCCTGTGGTGTGCTTGCCGGAGCGCGGGGCCGGATGACGACGCCCGGGCGGGGTGGGTGGCCCGGTAGAGTGCCGAGGCGGTGGGGGGTGTCCGGACGAGTCGAGCCCCTGGGCACCTGACGGGGGTGGGGATGCAGGGCGAGCGGCTGGACGGCCGGTACCGGCTGGAGACGGTGCTCGGCGCCGGGGGCATGGGCCAGGTGTGGCGGGCGTACGACGAGCGGGTCGGCCGGCCGGTGGCGGTGAAGCTGCTCACGGGCGCCGACACCTCCTCCTCGGGCGTCGAGCGGTTCGCCGCCGAGGCCCGGGCCGCCGGTAACCTCAGCAGCCCGCACATCGTCACCGTCCACGACTTCGGCCGGGCCGGCCCGGAACACGGCGGCGCACCCTTCCTGGTCATGGAGCACCTCGACGGGCGCGCCCTGGAGGACGTCCTCGACGAGGGGCCGCTGCCCGCGGTGCCGGACGCCCTCGGCTGGACGCAGCAGGTCTGCACCGGCCTGGCCGCCGCCCACCGGGCCGGCCTCGTCCACCGGGACATCAAACCGGCCAACGCCATGCTGCTGCCCGGCGGAACGGTCAAGATCCTCGACTTCGGGATCGTCAAGCACCTGTACGAGGACCACTCGTTCACCGGTACCGGCACCGCCATGGGCACCGCCGCCTACATGTCCCCCGAACAGGCCCGCGGCGACCGCAGCATCGGCCCGGCCGCCGATCTGTACGCCGTCGGCTGCCTGCTGCACACCCTCCTGACGGGCCGTCCGCCGTTCACCGGCGCACCGCTCGCCGTCCTCCACCAGCACCTCACCCGGCAGCCCGAGGCGCCCAGCGGCGTACGGCCCGGTGTCCCGGCAGGGGTCGACGCCCTCGTCCTCGCCCTGCTGGCCAAGGACCCGGGGGAGCGGCCCGG
>NZ_JBEYFP010000666.1:0-3270 GCF_040634455.1 Kitasatospora sp. NPDC007106 | reverse complement strand
CGGGACCGGGCGCGCTGCCCGGTCCTGGCAGTACGCGGCGGGCGAGGCGTGCAGCAGCCGGACGAGGCGGCCGTCGCCGTCGCCGACCACGATCAGGTCGCCCGGCCCCGCGGCCGCGACCAGTGCCGGAGCGAGCCGGCCCCGCACCACGGCCGGACGGATCACCAGCCCGGCCGGGTACCCGCCGAGGAGCCTGCCGAAGGACTCGTCCACCCGCCGCCGCGCCGAACGCTCCGCACCCGGACGGGAACGCTGCGCCGGCGCACCCCAGGTGGACACCGCCACCAGGACGGCCTCCCGCCGCGCCGCCTCCCGGACGGCCCGCTCCAGCGCCGCCAGGCTCTCCGGCGACCCGTCCAGACCCACCACCACCCGTACCGCTCCGGCCATGACCGACGCGCCTCCTTCGCCAGCCCCGTGCCTCCAGGGGACGCCCGCCCCGGCCGGCCGGACCTCCGGTTGACGCGATCCTGATGCCGCGGGCCCGTTCCCTGACGGGTCCTTGACGCCCGGCCGCGGCCCGGCCCGGCCGCAGGGGCGCGCGGCGTGTTCGCCGGCGCGCCGGACCGACCGGGCGGGAAGTCACCGACGGCCGCGCGTTCGGCTTCCCCGGCGGGGCAGGCGCCGACATCGTCCGCCTCGACACGCCATCGCCGGCCCCCGGGCGGCGGCAGGGGCGCGCACCGGAGGGACGTCCCGCGGCCACGACCGCCGGACGGCCCGTCCGCGGGCGCGAGGTCTGCAAGAATCGATCCTCCGGTGGCGAAGGGTGAGGAGACCCGGTGGGCGAGGACGCGATGAGGCCGCGGATCCCGCAGTTGAGGCTCGACGAACTGCTGGAGGAACTGCAGGCCCGGATCGACGCCGCCCGCGGCACCCGGGACCGCGTGCACAGTCTGCTGGAGGCCGTGCTCTCGGTCGGCCGCGAGCTCGACCTCACCCATGTGCTGCGGCGGATCGTCGAGGCGGCCGCCGTCCTCGTCGACGCCAAGTACGCGGCACTCGGCGTGATCGGCCCGGACGGCGAGACGCTCTCGCAGTTCCTCACCGTCGGGCTCGGCGAGGACGAGATCGCCGAGATCGGCCCGTACCCGACCGGCAAGGGCATCCTCGGCGAGCTGATCCGCCGGCCCGAGGCGCTCCGGCTGGAGGACCTCGCCGCGCACCCCGCCTCGCACGGCTGCCCCGCGCACCACCCCGTGATGCGGACCTTCCTCGGCGTGCCCGTCCGGGTCCGCGACGAGGTCTTCGGCAACCTCTACCTCACCGACAAGCGCAACGGCGAGGGCTTCGACGCCGACGACGAGTCCGTCATCTCCACCCTCGCGGTGGCCGCCGGGGTCGCCATCGACAACGCGCGGCTCTACGAGGAGGCGCAGCGGCAGCAGCGCTGGCTGGCGGTGAGCGCCGAGATCACCCGCAGCCTGCTCTCCGGCACCTCCCGCGCGCACGTCGTCGAGCTGATCGCCCAGCGCGCGATGGCCATCACCGGCGCCGAACTCGCCGACATGTCCGCCCCGACCGGCGACGGGCAGGCGCTGCGCGTCGAACTCGCCCTCGGCGGCGACACCGCGGCCCGGCTCGGCCGGCTGCTGCCGCTGGAGGGCTCGCTGCCCGGGCGGGCGGTCACCGGCGGCCACCCGGTGACCACGACCGCTCTGGCGGACGACCACCGGCCGACAGCCGGGGCCGGCGTCGGACCCGCCGGCGGCCCGGCCGTCGGACCGACCGGGTACGGCGGCCTCGGCCCGGCCGTCGCCGTCCCGATCGGCCGGCAGGAGGGCGACATCCCGGGCGTGCTGCTGCTCGCCCGGCGGACGGGCGAACCCGCCTTCACGGACCGCGAGATCGGCCCGCTCTCCGGTTTCGCCGACCAGGCCGCACTCGCCCTGGAACTCGCCGAACGCCGCCGCGACGCCGAGCAGTTGGCGATGCTGGAGGACCGCGACCGGATCGCCCGCGACCTCCACGACCTCGCCATCCAGCGGCTGTTCGCGACCGGCATGACCCTGCAGAGCGCCGCCCGGGTGATCGAGCACACCGGCGCCTCAGACCGGGTGCTCCGCGCGGTCGGCGACCTCGACGAGACCATCAAGATCATCCGGTCGACCATCTTCGGCCTCCGTGCCCGCGAGGACTCCCGGCAGGGACTGCGCTCACGGGTGGTCGCCGCGGTGGGGGAGGCGCAGGCCGCCCTCGGCTTCGCCCCGCGGCTCAGCATGGAGGGGCTGCTCGACACCGACGTGCCGCTGCGGCTCGCGGACGAAGTGGTGGCCGTGCTCGGCGAGGCGCTCAGCAACGCGGCCCGGCACGCCAAGGCGGGCCGGGTCGAGGTGGTGCTGCAGGCCGCGGGCGGACAGGTCGTGCTCACCGTGCAGGACGACGGGGTGGGCATCCCCGAGCAGGGGCGGCGCAGCGGACTGCGGAACCTCGCCGAGCGGGCCCACGGCGTCGGAGGGCTCTTCGAACTCTCGGCCCCGCAGGACGGCGGCACCCGCCTGGTCTGGTCGGCGCCGCTCGTCCCTGCCTGACGGGCCCCGGCGCCCGCCTACGCGGTGCGCTCGAACTCGCAGCGCAGTGCCCGGTCGGCGCCCAGCAGCCGGATCACCCGGGACGGCTGCCGAGGGATCCCCTGCAGCACCACCGAGGCGTCCGCGGCGCAGCGGCCGTTCAGCCGCAGGAAGAGGTCCACGCCGGAACTGTCGCAGAAGGTCACCGCCGCGAGGTCGAGCACCAGCTCGCCGCCGCCGCGTTCCAGCAGCGGCAGCAGCCGCGGCTCCAGGCGGCCGGCCGAGTGCAGGTCGAGCTCGCCGCGCAGGGCGACCACCGTGCGGCGGCCGGGGGACTGGCGGCGGACCGAGGCGATGGCGGCCTCGGTGTGCGGTGCGGGAGCGGGCAAGGAGGCCTCCTGGGCGGTGCGGTGCGTACGGTGCTCTGCCGCCGGCCCGGCTCCTCGCAAACCCGGCCGGCAGCAGAGCGGCTGACACTCCATCAGATCCGCGCCCGGCGGGGGAGGGCCGAAGGTCCCGGATGCTGCGGCGGCAACGTCCGGTGCGCGCGGGCAACTTCCCGCGGTACCGGGGCGACTTCCCGAAGCGCGGCGGCAACCTCCGGCGGCGCGGCGGCAACGGAGAGACAGACCCACCTCCTCACCCTCGGAGACCGACATGTCCGCTTCCCCGCACCGCCGTCCCGCCGGCCGCCGCAGGCTCGCCCTCGCCGCGGCCGGCGCGGCGGCCGTCCTCGCCCTGGGGGCCGTGCCGCTCGCCC
>NZ_JBEYFP010000665.1:0-3284 GCF_040634455.1 Kitasatospora sp. NPDC007106 | reverse complement strand
TGGGCCCCCGCCCCGCACGGCCCCTCCGCGGCGTCGGCGCGCCTGCACACCGGGGCGGGGGGCGCGGCGGGCCGGCTGGTCGGCGCCCTCGCCATGGCCGCCCGGCGCCGCCCGGCCGGGTCGGGCGGCGCCGACGCCGCCGTGTCGGTGCCCGGGCAGCCGGTGGAACGGCAACCCGCCGGGGCCGTCCGATGACCACCGACACCCCCGCCCCGGCACGGGCCGGGGCCGCCGCCGAGGTCTGGACGGCCGAGGTGGACCGCGGGGACGACGCCCTCGACCGGATCGCCGCCGAGTGGGACGTGCTCGCCACCCGCTGCCGCACCGCCACCCCCTTCCAGGACGGCGCCTGGCTGCGCTCCTGGTGGCGCCGGTACGGCCGGCCGGGCGCGCTGGTGCTGGTGCTCGTCCGCCGGGACGGCCGGCTGGCCGGCGCCGCGGCCCTGCGCCGCCGCGGGGCCCTGGGCGGTCTGACGAACCTCGGCGGCGGGCTGGCCGACTTCACCGACGTGCTGCTCGACGACGACTGCCGCGGCCGGGCCGCCGCCGAACTGGCCGCCGCCCTGCCGTTGCGCCGCCCCTGGCACAGCCTGGAACTGCGCGAGGTGCACCCGGAGGCCGCCGTCCAGCAGGTGCTCGCCCACCACCGCGGCACCACCCGGCGCTACCGGGACTCGCTCTGCCAGCACCTGCCCGCGCTGCCCGTCGAGGAGTTGCTCAAGCGGCTGCCCGGAAAGACCGCCCAGCGCAGCCGGGTCAAGCTGCGGAAGATCGCCGCCTCCGGGGTGCAGGTGGACACCGCGCCGCCGGAGGAGGTGCCGCAGGCGGTGGCCGACCTGCTGCGGCTGCACTTCCTGCAGTGGCAGGAGCGCGGGGTCACCGCCGAGCACCGCACCGGGCGGTTCGCGGCGCACCTGGCCGAGTCGACGGCCTCGATGGCGGCCCGCGGCCGGGCCGCCGTGCACCGGTTCCGGCTGGACGGCGAGCTGGTCGCGGTGAACCTGGTGGTGCTCTGCCCGTCCTTCGGCGGCCTCTACCTGTACGGCGCCCATCCGCGGCTGCGCGAGCGGCTGGACATCGCCGGGCTGCTCTTCGGGGCGGCGCTGGACGAGGTCCGGGCGGCGGGCATCCCGGTGCTCAGCCTGTTGCGCGGCCAGGAGCCGTACAAGCAGCGGTGGCGCCCGGACGCCCTGCGCAACGAGCGGCTGGTGGTGGGCCCGCCGGGCCCGGCCCCGGCGGCGGCCCTGCTCGCCCTGCGGGTGCTGGCCCGGCAGGCGGCGGTGACCGTGCTGACCGCCCGGCTGCCGCGGCTGAAGGAGGCGCTAGCGGCGCGCCGGCGCGCGTGAGGAGACGCCGCCCGGCGCCCCCTTGGAGCCGGACATCAGCTGCCGGAAGACCGCGGCCGACCGCGGGTTGCGGTCGCAGCCCCAGAAGCCGTGCGGGCAGTAGTCGGTGACGGTCTGGTAGGCGGTGTCGTGGGTGCGCATCCACTCGATCATGCGCCGCACGTACTCGGGGTTGTCGCCGTTGCGGAACAGCCCCCACTCCGGGTACGAGACCGGCTTGCCGCGCCGGGCGGCGAACTCGGCCTGGTCCTGCAGCCCGTAGGGCTCGGTGACCATCTCCTCGAAGGAGGCGCCGGCCGGCATGTCGTAGGCGTCCATGCCGATGATGTCGACCACGTCGTCGCCCGGGTAGCAGCGCGTCCAGGGGATCGCGTCGAGCCCGCGGGTGGGGGTGAAGTCGAAGCGGAAGTGCTGGCCGGGCACCGAGCGCA
This sequence comes from Kitasatospora sp. NPDC007106, assembly GCF_040634455.1. Lineage (NCBI taxonomy): Bacteria > Bacillati > Actinomycetota > Actinomycetes > Kitasatosporales > Streptomycetaceae > Kitasatospora > Kitasatospora sp. NPDC007106. Next base: position 1,507 of record NZ_JBEYFP010000665.1, on the reverse strand, counting down.
TCACGGTGACGATCCGGCGCCAGTACGCCTTCCAGGCCGCCGGGTCGGGCCGGCAGCGGGAGCTGTAGGTGGTGCCGTTCATCTCCCAGCCGAGCGTGAGCACGGTGTCGCCGCCGCCGAACGCGACGAGCTTGCGGGCCAGTTTGAGGAAGTGCTGGTCGAACTCGCCCTTGGTGCCGTGGGCGAGCAGCGCGGCGACCTGCCCGTCGCTCAGGTTGCCCTCGTTGGGCACCAGCATCGGCACGCCGAGCACCAGGGTGCGGGCCGGGTCGCGCAGCCGCCACTGCGACCACAGGCCCAGCACCTGGTTCTCGCCCTCGACGTCGGCCCAGCCGTTGCCCGCCAGGTAGGTGTGGCCGACCTGCAGGTCGGCGTTGCGCAGCCAGGTGGACAGCTTGGCGATCTGCGGGATGTAGGTGTCCCAGGAGCCGACGAAGGCGCCGAACGGCACCTCGTGCGGGGGCCGCAGCACGGCGGGCTTCGGGGCGGCCCCGCGCCGGCCGTCCTCCGCGGTGTCGGCGGAGAAGACGTCGTGCCGCGGGGTCTGGCTGAGCGGCGCCCCAACTACGGCCAGATCCGCCGCCCGCCGTCCGCCGAGCACTGGTTCGGCACCAACGGCATCGGCCAGGACGTCTTCGCACAGACCGTCCGCGGCCTGCAGAAGTCCCTGGTCATCGGCCTGCTCGTGGCCGTGCTCTCCACCGGCCTCGCCTCCCTGGTCGGCGCCTGCGCGGGCTACTTCGGCGGCTGGACCGACCGGCTGCTGATGTTCCTCGTCGACCTGATGCTGATCTTCCCCGGCTTCCTGGTCATCGCCATCGTCTCGCCGCGGCTGCGCGGCACCGGCTGGCTCGCCTTCGTCCTGCTGCTCGCCCTGTTCAACTGGATGATCACCGCCCGGGTGGTCCGCTCCATGACCAGGTCGCTGCGCGAACGCGAATTCGTCGCCGCCGCACGGTTCATGGGCGTCGGAGCGTTCCGCATCATCTGGCGGCACGTGCTGCCCAACGTCTCCTCCTTCCTGATCATCGACGCCACCATCGCCGTCGGCGGCGCCGTGATGAGCGAGGCCGCGCTCTCCTACTTCGGCTTCGGCGTCCGCGCCCCCGACGTCTCGCTCGGCACCCTGCTCGCGGCCGGCACCGCCGACGCCCCCGTCTTCCCCTGGCTGTTCTACTTCGCCGCCGCCCTCCTCGTGCTGTTCGTCCTCGCCGTCAACCTGGTCGGCGACGGTCTGCGCGACGCCCTCGACCCCACCGCCGAGGCCGGACGCCGCTCCGCCCGGCTCGCCCGCGCCGCCCGCACGCCCGTCGGGGGAACCCCGGCCGACGGGCCCACCGACGACGACCCCGGCACGCCCGCCGCCCGAACCCGCCGGAGCACCCCGTGACCCCCGCCCTGCTCACCGTCCGGGACCTCACCGTCGACTTCGGTACGGCCCCCGCCGTCCGCGGCGTCGACCTCGACCTGCACCGCGGCGAAACCCTCGGCATCGTCGGCGAGTCCG
>NZ_JBEYFP010000664.1:0-3287 GCF_040634455.1 Kitasatospora sp. NPDC007106 | reverse complement strand
GCTGCCGGGGGCTGTGGGGGCTCCGGCAGCCGCACGGCGTTCTCGGCCGGCCCGTCAGGCCGGCAGGTCCCCCGCCCGGATCACCTCCGCGTACCAGCGCGCACTCTCCTTGGGGGTGCGCCGCTGGCTCGCGAAGTCCACGTGGACGATGCCGAACCGCTTGCTGTAGCCGAACGCCCACTCGAAGTTGTCCAGCAGCGACCAGAGGAAGTAGCCGCGGACGGGCGCCCCGTCGGCGATCGCCCGGCGGACGGCGGCCAGGTGGCCGTGCAGGTAGGCGATCCGCTCCGGGTCGCGCACCGTACCCGTCGGGTCGCAGTAGTCCTCGTACGCGGCGCCGTTCTCCGTGACCAGCAGCGGCAGGCCCGGCAGGTCGTCGCGCAGCCGGGTGAGCAGCTCGTACAGGCCGTCGGCGTCCACCGGCCAGCCCATCGCGGTGCGGCTGCCCTCGGCGGGCAGGAAGCGCACGCCGCGGTCGGCCGGCCACGGCGAGAGGTCGCCGGCGTGGCCGTCCTGGCGGGTGGCCGGGTTCTGCGGGTCGTCCGCGGCGACCACGGTCGGGGTGTAGTAGTTGATCCCCAGCGAGTCGATCGGGCGGGAGATCTCCGCCAGGTCGCCGTCGTGGACGAAGGACCAGTCGGTGACCCCCGCGGTGTCCGCCAGCACGTCCGCCGGGTAGCGGCCGTGGAACACCGGGTCCAGGAAGATCCGGTTCGCCAGGCCGTCGATCCGCCGCGCCGCGTCCAGGTCGCCCGCGTCCTGCGTCAGCGGGCGGACGGCCGCCAGGTTCAGCGTCAGCGACACCTCGGCGTCCGCCGGCAGCGCCGAGCGCAGCGCCGCGGTGCCCAGGCCGTGCGCCAGCAGCAGGTGGTGGTGGGCCGTCAGGGCCGCTGCCGGGTCGGTGCGGCCCGGCGCGTGGATGCCGTTGCCGTACCCGAGGAACGCGCTGCACCACGGCTCGTTGAGCGTCGTCCAGGTGCCGATCCGGTCGCCGAGGCGCTCGGCCGCGACCTGCGCGTACTCGGCGAAGCGGTACGCGGTGTCGCGGTTCGTCCAGCCGCCCGCGTCCTCCAGCTCCTGCGGGAGGTCCCAGTGGTAGAGCGTCGCCACCGGGGCGACCCCGGCCTCGAGCAGTTCGTCGACCAGCCGGTCGTAGAAGGCCAGGCCGGCCTCGTTCACCGGGCCGCGGCCGCCGGGTACGATCCGCGGCCAGGCCAGCGAGAAGCGGTACGCGCCGAGCCCGAGCGAGGCCATCAGGGCCACGTCCTCGCGGTACCGGTGGTAGTGGTCGGCGGCGATGTCGCCGGTGTCGCCGTTGCGGACCTTGCCCGGCGTGCGGCTGAAGGTGTCCCAGATGGACGGCGTGCGGCCGTCCTCGGCGGCGGCGCCCTCGATCTGGTAGGCGGCGGTGGCCGCGCCCCAGACGAAGCCGGCCGGGAAACCGGTGCGGACGGGGGAGGGGAGGGCTTCGACGGACATGTCGCCTTCCGGGGAGAGTGGTTGGGGATGCACGGGGGCGGGGGCGGCTCAGCCCTTGACGGCGCCCTGCATGATGCCGCCGACGATCTGCCGGCCCAGCAGCGCGAACACCAGCAGCACCGGGAGCGTGCCGAGCAGGGTGCCGGCCATCACGACCGACTGGTCCGGTACGTACCCCTGGCCGAGCGACTTCAGCGCCACCTGCACCGTCGGGTTCTGCGAACTCAGCGCGACGATCGGCCAGAAGAAGTCGTTCCAGGTGGCCATGAAGGTCAGCATGCCGAGCACGGCCATGCCCGGACGGGCCACCGGCAGCACGATCGAGCGGAAGATCCGCAGCGCCGAGGCGCCGTCGACCCGGCCGGCCTCGATCAGCTCGTCCGGCAGCGCCTGGATCAGGAACTGCCGCATGAAGAACACGCCGAACGCCGAGACCAGCGAGGGCAGGATCACCGCCGGCAGCTTGTTCTGCAGGTCCATCTTCACGATCACCATGAACAGCGGGATCACGCCCAGCTGCGGCGGGATCATCATGGTGCCGACCGTGACGGCCAGCAGCAGCCCGCGGCCGCGGAAGCGCAGCTTGGCGAAGGCGAAGCCGGCCAGCGTCGAGGAGAGCACCACGCCGGCGGTCACCGCGGCGGACACCAGCAGCGAGTTCCACAGCGCGGTGCCGATCGCGGCCTGCTGCAGCGCCTCGCCGAAGTTGTGGAACAGGTTCGGCCCCGGGGTGAGCGACGGAGTCGCCGCGCTCAGCTCGGAGTTGGTCCGGCTGGCCGCCACCACCGTCCAGTAGAACGGGAAGACGAACAGCAGCGTGGCCGTGCCCAGCACCGCGTACGCGAGCGGGCCGCCCTGCAGGGGGGAGCGCTTGGCAAGCATCATCTCGATCACCGGTCCGTACGGTTGCGCCGGGCGGCGATCGCCGCGTTGAGCAGGGCGAGCACCACGATCAGCAGGAACATCACCCACGCCACGGCCGCCGCGCGGCCCAGGTGGAAGAAGGTCCAGCCCTGCTCGTACATGTAGAGGCCGAGGGTCTGGTACTGGTGCGAGATGCCGCCGCCCGAGTTGCCCTCGTACAGCAGCGGTTCGCCGAACAGCTGGGTGGCGCCGATGGTGGACACCACCACGGTGAAGACGATCGTCGGACGCAGACCGGGGATCGTCACGTGGCGGAACTGCTGCCAGCGCGAGGCGCCGTCCATCGCCGCCGACTCGTACAGCTCGCCCGGGATCGCCTGCATGCCGGCCAGGTAGATCAGCGCGTTGTAGCCCGTCCACCGCCAGGTGACGATCGCGGACACGCCGAGCTGCGAGGCCCAGGTGCTCGCCTGCCAGTCCACCGGGGAGAGGCCGACCGAGGTGAGCAGCCAGTTGATCAGACCGTAGTCGCGGCCGAACAGCTGGGCGAAGACCAGAGTGGCGGCCGCCACCGAGGTCGCGTACGGCATCAGCATCGCGACCCGGAAGAACGTCCGGCCGCGCAGCTTGTAGTTGAGCAGGTGCGCCAGGCCGAGCGCCATCAGCAGCTGCGGCACGGTCGACAGCACACCGATGGTGAAGGTGTTGCCCAGCGCGTTCCAGAAGAAGTGGTCCTCGAACAGCCGGGTGTAGTTCTGCAGGCCCAGCCAGTCCATCTGCTCCGAGGTCTGCAGCTCCACCCGGTGCAGCGACACGTACGCGGTGTACACCAGCGGGAACAGCCCGAAGGCGGCGAACAGGACGAAGAACGGCGCGACGAACCCGTACGGGGCGAGCCGCCCCGCCGCACGCGGGCCGGACCGGCGCGCCGCGGCGGCCGGCGC
>NZ_JBEYFP010000663.1:0-3288 GCF_040634455.1 Kitasatospora sp. NPDC007106 | reverse complement strand
TCGAGGCGGAGACCTCGGACAACCCACTGCGGGAAGGCGTTGTTCGCGCTCTCCCAGTACGAGTTGGCGTCACCGTCGACCGTGTTGCCCGCACCGTAGGTCTGGTTGCTGCTGGACGCGGTGGCGGGCTTGCCCTGCGCGACGTTGCCGGTGCCGGTCGGGCAGGTCGGCGTCGGCGAGGAGGACGGGCTCGGCGAGGGCGAGGAGGACTGCGAGGGGCTCGGCGAGGGACTGGAGGTGCCCGGGTTCGAGGGCACGCCGTTGTACGTCCAGACCGGTGCCGGCCAGGTACCGGTGCAGGTGGAGCCGGTCAGGCCCGAGTTGCCGCCGCCGTCGGTGATGACGAAGCCGGTGCCCACGCAGTTGTGGATCGGCGTGGCGGACTGCGCGATGTTGCTGGCCTTCACGTTGGTGAACTTCAGGGTGGCGTTGGCCTGCGCCTGGACGGCGTAGGTGCCGGCGCCGTTGATGTTCACGTTGGTGAAGTTGATGCCGTTGGCCGCACCCTCGATGGTCTGGATCGCCTCGTAGGAGCTGTCCAGGATGTCGGTGTCGGTGATGTTGATCGTCGCGCCGCTGATCGGCTCGTTGAGGCCGCTGAACCAGACCGCGCCGACGCCGAAGTTCCAGTTGTAGTCGCTGTTGCCGGTGCGGATCAGGGTGTTGCGGGCGGCGGTGATGGTGCCCGCGACGGCGGTGCCGCTGCCGGAGTTGACCCCCGGGTAGCGGTTGGCGATGTGCAGGCCGCCGCCGTTGGTGATGGTGTCCGACATGACGTTGTCGGAGATGGTGAAGTCGCGGCCGCCGTAGGTGACGATGTTGTTCGCCAGGATCGGCAGCACCACGGTGTTGTGGGTGAAGCTGTCGTTGGTGTTCGGCTTGTCCTGCGGCCAGGAGGCGAGGCCGTCGTCACCGGTGTTGCGGACGAAGGTGTTGGTGACCGTCGAGTTGGTGACGCCGGTGTGGAAGTTCACGCCGTCGGCGGTCTGGTCGAGGATGCGGCTGTTCTTGATGGTGAGGCGGTCCATCGGGCCGTCCATCCAGGCGCCGACCTTGGTGTGCTGCAGCCACAGGTTGTCGACGGTGGAGTTGGACATCGCGCCGCCGAGCGCGTTGACCTGGTCCTCGTCGACCCGCTCGCGGATGTCGCCGATGATCGCGAAGTCCTTGAGGGTGACGTTCGAGCTGCCGCCCTGGTTGGCCCACTTGCCGTAGACGCCGGCCGCGTTGGCGCGGTTGTTCGGGTCGCGCCCGCCGAGCACCGAGTACCACGGGCCGGCGCCGACCAGGGTGACCTTGTCCACGACCACGTGGCTGTACAGGGTGAAGTTGCCCTGCGGGATGTACACCGTCTTGCCCTGCGCCGCGCCCGCGTCGACCGCGGCCTGGAACTTGGCGGTGGAGTCGGTGGCACCGGTCGGGTCGGCCCCGAAGTCGGCGACCACGTCGAGGGCGCCGGCCGGCTTGCCGATCGGCCCGGCCACGTTCTCGAAGTCCGCCAGATCGATGGTGAAGGTGGGCGACTGGGCGGTCGAGGCGACCTGCAGCCGGATCTTGGTGCCGACCGGGTAGGTCTGGCCGAGCAGGGTGCGGGTCTCGTCGTAGAAGTGGTGCGGGTTGGAGTCGCCCGGGTTGTTGTTGAACGGGTAACCACCGTAGTACCAGCTGTACTTCGAGGTGACGGGGACGCTCTTCAGCCTGGCGCCGTCGACCAGCAGGTCGATCGAGGCGTCGCGGCCCTTGCCGTCCGCCGAGTCCGGCAGGCTGTAGCGGAAGTCGATCGAGTTGGCCGGCTGGGTCAGCGTGAACTCGACGTACTGCCCGGTGCCGTTGAGCGCGACGGCCTGCCGGCCGGACGCCTCGGACGGCAGCGCGCCGTACTTGCGGTCGGGGCCGATCACGGTGCCGTTGGTGGCGGCGTACTCCGCCTCCTGCTCGACGAACGGCACGGTCGCTCCGCGGCCCGGGACGTTCAGCGGGGAGAGGGCGGGCACGCCGGCGGCGTGCGCGGCACCGGCGTTCGCCAGGACGGCGGTCAGCAGGCCGACGGTGCCGAGGGCGGTGGCGGTCAGGGCCGCGACGGTGCGCCTGCCGTGCCGGGTGGGGGGTGGTTGCTGCATCTGCGGCTGCACATCCTTGCCGATCGTGGGGGTGCTCCGGGTGGGGGCAAGTGCCCGGCCGCCGCGCCGCACTGACGCCGTGTCGACGACGCACCGGTGCAGCCCGCGGCTTCCCGCCGGGCGTGGCGAGACTATGAGCAGCGGATGCACGAAGTCCATACCCGTGCGCAAAAAATCGATCGAAGCATGCAATTTGGATGTGATGGTCCAGCAAAGATGTGATCACCTGAGAGGTGAGGGACGTTGTGCCCCATCTGCCCCCATTGCGTGCACCCGGCCCGCGCCGCAGAGTGGAAGCACAGTTCAGTGTCGACAGCCACCGAGGAGCATGATCATGCAAGCCACTGTGGGCGACCAGCTCCACATCCACAGCCGGTCCGTCGGCATGGTGGACCGCAAGGGCGAGATCATCGAGGTCCGCGGGACCGACGGCGAGCCCCCGTACCTGGTCCACTTCGAGGACGGCCACGACGGCCTGGTCTACCCCGGCCCCGACTGCGTCATCGAGCACCAGCAGGAACGCCGCTAAGGGATTGACGACCCCGCCCCCGCTGCCGGGCCCGCTGGCCCACCTGGCCCCACTGCTGGACGACTACGGCTATCTGGCAGTGGGCCTGCTCGTGCTGCTCGACAACTGCGGCATCCCCGTCCCCGGCCAGACCGTCCTGGTGCTGGCCGCCGTCTACGCGGGCACCGGCCGGATGTCCATCGCGGGTGTGGTCGCGGTGGCGTTCACCGCCGCGGTGGTCGGCAACAGCCTCGGCTACCTGATCGGCCGCACCGGCGGCCACGCCTTCGTCCACCGCTGGGGCAAGTACGTCTGGCTCACCCCGGCCCGGATGGCCCACGCCGAGGGCTTCTTCCGGCGCAACGGCGTCAAGGTCGTCCTGGTCGCCCGGTTCATCGACGTCCTGCGCCAGACCAACGGGATCATCGCCGGCACCACCGACATGGCCTGGCGGCGCTTCCTGCCCGCCAACGTCGCCGGCGCCGCGCTCTGGGTGGGCGTCTGGGCCTCGCTCGGCTACGCCCTCGGTACGGACATCGGCACCCTCTACGAACAGGCGCTGCGCTACCAGGTCTACCTGCTCGCCGCGCTCGGCGTGCTGGTCGCCCTCGTCGGGCTCCGCGCCTACCTGAAGCGGCGCCGCCGGGCCGCCGCCGGACC
>NZ_JBEYFP010000662.1:0-3298 GCF_040634455.1 Kitasatospora sp. NPDC007106 | reverse complement strand
GCCGCCCGGGCGGCCAGCTCCCGTAGGGCGCCGGTGTCCAGCGGGCCGCGGTAGTAGAGGCCGAGGTCGGTGTCGGAGTCGGGGCGGTGGGTGCCGCGGGCCCGGCTGCCGCCGAGGCAGACGCCCACGACGCCGTCCACGGCCGCGAGTGCGGCCGCGAGCCGGTGGATCGGCACCCCGGTCGGAAGGTCGCCGGTCGGAAGGTCGTCGGTCGGCAGGTCGTCGGTTGCGCCCACCCGCCGATGGTCCACCGTCGGGGCGTCAGCCGTCGAGCGGCTTTCCCATGCAGACGCTCTGCTCGGAGTGCTTGTAGAAGCCGAACTTGGTGATCGGCAGGTAGCCCTCCGAGGCGTAGAGCGCGATCGCCTCGGGCTGCTCGGTGCCGGTCTCCAGGACGAGCCTGGTCCGCCCGGCCCCGCGCGCGGTGGACTCCAGGTGGCGCAGCAGGGCGCGGGCGAGGCCCCGCCCGCGCGCCCGCTCCACCACGTACATCCGCTTGAGCTCGGCGTCGCCGGCGCGCAGCCCGTCGGCGTCGGCCTCCTTGGCGCGCCAGCCGCCGCAGGCGACCGGCTCGCCGTCGAGGTAGCCGACCACGAACAGGCCGCCCGGCGGGTCGAAGTGGTCCTCGTGCATCGACGTCTGGTCGATGTCCCCGTACCGGCGGACGTACTCCTGCTGCACCTCCGCGGCGAGCTTGGCCGCGTCGGGGTGGCCGTAGCCGGTGGTCCGCAGCTCCAGGTCCGAGGTCTTCGGGGTGTTCGACATGGTCACCAAGCCTAAAGGGGCCGGTCAGCGGCCCTCGAACCGGGCGACCAGCTCGTCCTTGCCGAACATCCGGGCGGTGTCCAGGGCGGACGGGGTGCCGGCGGTCGGGTCGGCGCCGCCGTCGAGGAGGGCGGTGACCACCTCGTCGTGGCCCTTGAAGACGGCGCCGGCGAGCGGGGTCTGGCCGCGGTCGTTGGCCCGGTCGGCGTCGGCTCCGTGCTTCAGCAGGGCGGCCACCGCGGCGGCGTGCCCGTGGTAGGCGGCGAGCATCAGCAGGCTGTCGCCGCGCTCGTTGGAGAGGTCGGCGGGGGCGCCGGCCGCCAGGTAGGCGGCGAGCAGTTCGGCGTCGCCAGACCGGGCGGCGTCGAACAGCCGGCCGGCCAGTTCGACGACCTCGGGGTCGGGCGTCTGCGGGGTCTCGTCGGTCATGGCGGGCCTTCCTGGGGGTGCTGCCGGGCGCAACCTCGGGTGCGCGGATTCCGGTACGCACCGTAGCGGAAGGGCCCCGGCCGCGGGGTCACGCATCCGTTCGAGCGAACTTCCCGGTTCAGCCGAGGGCGATCACTCCGCAGGGGGACGCCTTGAAGCGCACGGCCGGGGCTCGGTGCGCATACCCCCGATGCATCGGACGCGAGCAGATCCACCCGTTTGCCACGTTCCATCATCTATTACTTTTTGTCACGATTAGAACACTTTCAGTAACACTTGTCCCCGCCCCCTCACGAGGAGCTGACCACGTGATCCTCTCCATTTCCGGCATCGTCCTCTTCGGCACCATCGCCTTCCTCTTCTTCCGCCGGGACGGACTCAAGGTCTCGCACGCCCTGGTGTGCGCACTGTTCGGCTTCTACGTCGCGGGCTCCTCGATCGCCCCCAGCATCACCGCGGGCGGCGCGACACTGGCCAGCCTCATCGGCGGCATCAAGTTCTGATCCCACGGCACGACCGCGGCCCGGGAGCGGACCCCACCGCCCCGGGCCATCACCCGTCCCACCCCGTTCCATCGCCGTCCCACCGCCCCGCCCCACCCCTGTCCCACCGCTCGGGGAGCCCGCCATGTCCCTCACCCGCCATCTCCACCGCGGTCGCGACCTCGCCCGCACCGCAGGCGACCACGCCGCCGACATGTTCGCGCCGCTCACGCTCATCGGCCGCGGGCTGCGCCACCACCTCGACTGGACGAAGGGCCGCTGGGCCGCGACCCCCAAGGAGCGGCGCGGTCCCACGCTGTTCCTGACCGCCGCCCTCGCGCTCGGCGTCTTCCTGCTGCCGCACGGACTGCTGTTCGCCCTGGTCGCCCTGATGGCCAGCGCCGCCTGGGCCGGCCGCCGCCCCAAGGCCGCGCCCGCCCCGGAGCCCGACGCCGCCGACCTGAAGCTCGCCGCGCTGTACGCCGCCCTCACCCCGTACCTCGCCGGGCCGGACGACATGAGCCCGCTCTACACCCTCGACGGCCACTACAAGAACGCGTTCGGCGGGTGGGAGTTCGACGGCGACGGCCGGCTCTGCGCGCTGGAGATCGCCTACCCCGCGTACTTCACCGACACCGAGCCGGCCGCCCGCGCCCGGATCGAGCAGGTGGTCCAGGGCAAGGCGGGCCGGGCCCGGGAGTACCGCTTCGACTGGGACGAGGAGTCCAACCGGCTGCGGGTCACCGCGCTCGCCCCGCTGGCCACCGACATCGCCGCGCAGCGCTTCGTCACCGCGCCGGGCGAGATCGTGCTCGGCTTCACCGACGCCCTCGGCACCAGCCGCACCATCCCGGTCACCCAGGGGGGCACCGTCGCCCAGCAGCCGCCCGTGGTGTGGCGGGTCGGCCCGCGCAGCGCCGAGCCGCACCTGCTGGCGCTCGGCTCCAGCGGCTCCGGCACCTCCACCCTGCTGCGCTCGATCGCGTTGCAGGCGCTGCCGCACGGCGACCTGGTGGTCATCGACGGCGCCGGCACCGGCGAGCACGCCTGCCTGGTCAACCGGCCCGGCGTGCACACGGTGGAGACCAGCCTGCACGGCGCGGTCGCCGCCCTGGAGTGGGCCGCCAAGGAGACCGAGCGGCGGCTCGGCCTGCTGAACGCGGCCCGGCACCACGGGGTCGCCGCCCCCGAGGAGGCCACCCGGCCGCTGTGGCTGCTGCTCGACCATCCGACGGAGCTCAGCGAGCTGGCCCAGGCCGAGGAGCGCCCCGACCCGCAGGACCTGCTGGAGGTCCCGCTGCGGCACGGCCGGGCCGCCCGGGTCACCGTGGTGATCGCCGAGGACGTCGAGGCGGCGTCCCGGCTGCGGCCCACCGTCCGCGCCGCCACCCGCACCAAGGTGGTGCTCGGCCCGGTCACCCCGGACCTCGGCCGACTCGCGCTCGGCGCCGCACTGGACATCACCCCCGCCGCGCACACCCCGGCCGGCCGCGGCTACGCCCGGGTCGGCGCCGCCGCCCCCGTCCGGCTGCAGGTGCCGGCCACGGTGGACCCGCTGGACGAGGACGCGCCCGCCCAGCTGCGGGACGCGGTGATCGCCCTGCTGCCGCACCGGGACACCC
>NZ_JBEYFP010000661.1:0-3299 GCF_040634455.1 Kitasatospora sp. NPDC007106 | reverse complement strand
CGCCGTTGATGGGCGGGACGTCCGGCCGGTCCAGGTCGGCGGCCGCCGCCGGGCCGTGGTGCACGGTCTCCAGCCCGATCCGGGCCGCGGCGCAGGCGTAGTGCAGCTGGGCCTCGGCGAGCCGGGGCGGCGGTGCGCCGGGCCCGGTCTCCAGCGGGCCGGCGGTGGGCAGCTCCAGCAGGTCCAGCAGCAGGGCGTGGTCGGCGTGCAGCAGGCGGTCCTCGCTCATCGGGCGGCCGCCCCGCCGGGGAGGGACGCGGGGACGGCCCGGCGGCCGCCCGGGAGCGCCGCCGCGGGGATGCCCCGCAGGCCGCCCGGGACGGCCCGCCAGCCCGGGGCGGACGGCAGCAGCTGCTGCTCGACCAGCCGGGCCAGGGCGCGCCCCGCGCGGACGAAGCCGCTGTCGGCCGCGCCGTCCGCGGCGGTGAGCCCCTCGTGCGGCCGGACCTGCAGGTGCGGCTCCAGCGACCAGGCGCCGCTCCAGCCGCGGTCCAGCAGCAGCCGCAGGGTGTCGGCGACCCGGGCGGTGCCCTCGCCGGGCGGCACGTACCGCGTCCGATCCGCGCCGCCGACGGCGTCCTTGACGTGCACGTGGGCCACGTGGTCGGCGACCTCCAGCAGCATCCGGTGGCTGTCGTAGCCGTACGGGACGCCGTTGCCGGTGTCGAGGAGCAGCCGCAGGGCCGGGCTGTCCACGGTGGTGACCAGGTCGAGCATCCGCTCGGCCGAACCGCCCGCCCAGCCGCTGCAGTTCTCGTGCAGCAGGACGAGGCCCAGGCCGTCGGCGAGTTCGGTGAGGGCCCGCATCCGCTGCAGCACCAGGCGGCGCCACTCGGGCTCCGGCAGGCCCGCGTTGGGGTAGGACATCACCCGGACGAACCGGGTGCCGAGGGCGGCGCAGCGCGGCCCGAGGGCGGTGAGCTCGTCGAGGTCGCGGTCGAAGGGGTCGGCGACGGTGCCCGCCCAGTTGCCGATCCGGGAGGCCGCGCCGACGACCCGCACCCCGCGCTCGGCGACCCGGTCGGCGATCCGCCGGACGGCGTCCTCGGGCAGGTCGGCGATCCACTGCCCGTCGACGGTGCGCAGCTCCAGGTGGTGCCAGCCGAGCCGGGCCAGGGCGGCGAGTTGGCCGGTCAGGTCGGCGGCGGCCTCGTCGCCGATGCCGGCGAAGCGGATCCGCGGTGCGGCGGCGGGGGCGCTCATCGGGCGGCCGCCCGGACCGGGGCGGCGGGCCGGGCGGCGGCCTTGGCGCGGTCGAGCAGGCGGACCACCTCGGTGTTGACCGCGAGATCGGGGTGCGGCCCGCCGCCGCCCGCGGCGAAGTAGCGGTAGGCGCGGCGGACGAAGGCGGTCAGCGAGTCGTCGTGCAGCAGCTCGGTGGTCTCGCCGTCCCGGTCGATGGTGATCAGTTGGGCGTAGGAGTCGGCCTCGCTGCCGGGGTAGTGCCCGATCAGGGTGCCGCCGGCGAGTTCGAGGGTGACCCGGCGCTCGCGCACCGGGGAGGTCATGTCGGAGCGGATCCGCGTCCAGACCCCGGAGCGGTGCTCGACCTTGAGCCAGGCGCTGCCGAGCCGGGGCAGCACCCGGCCGTCGACCACCATGTCGGTGCCGCCCGCGCCGGTCACCTCGCCCGGCCCGGCCAGGGCGAGGCAGAGGCCGAGCGAGTGCGGCAGCTCGATGTCGAAGGCGGTCGGGTGGCCGTCGGCGGCGAGCGAGCGGGAGAAGCGGGGCTTGCGCTGGACGACGTGGACGGTGCGCAGCGGCCCGTACGCGCCGGTGGCGAGCACGGTGCGCAGCCGGTCGGTGAGCCGGCTGCCGAGCCACTGGGCGACCACCACCAGGTCGAGTCCGTGGCGGTCGCGGACGGCGAGCAGGTCGTCCAGGCCGCGGGCGTCGGTGGCCAGCGGCTTCTCGACCAGGATCCTGCGGAAGCCGAGCCGGCCGAGTCCGTCCAGCACGGCGGCCCGGGCGGTGGGCGGTGTGCACAGGTGCACCACGCAGTCGGCCGGGTCGAGCAGCCGGGCGGCCTCGGCCGGGGTCACCCGCCGCAGGTCGGCGGCGGGCGGCCAACTGCGCTGCGGGTCGGCGGCCAGCACCGGGGCCGCGGCGAACAGCCGGGCGGTGTCCGCGCCGGCGCGGAGTCTGCGGAGTACCGGCAGGTGCAGGCCGAGGCCCGCACGCCCCATGCCGACGAGCAATGTCCGGAGTCCGTCCGCCATGGTGAGCCGTCATTCCTTCCGAGCCGGGGCAGTGCGTCGCGGACATTCAATCAGCACACGGACGGTGGATTTGACCGTGCGTCAAATAATGTGCACAGAATGCCATTCGAAGGAGTGAAGTGCCCTGGCCGTCCCGGTCATCAGCCGTGGTCGTGACGTAGATTGCCTGCCGCGCGCCCCGGTATTCCGGGTTCATGTCCGTACGATCTGATGAGAGTTTCATGGGCGAACACCCCGGGGTCTCCTTCTTCACGCAGGCGGAGAGTTTCGAGTCCCTCTGGCCTGCCACCCGGCGCCATCTCGACGAGCTGATGGACCGGGGCAAGTACTCCCACGGCCCCAAGGTCGCCGAACTCGAGGCGGCCCTCGCCGCCTGGACGGGCGCCCGCCACGTGATCGGGGTCAACAGCGGCACCGACGCCCTCGTGCTGCTGCTGCGGGCCGCGGGGCTGCGGCCCGGGGACGAGGTGGTGGTGCCCGCCTACACCTTCGTCGCCTCCGCCTCCTCCGTGGTGCTGGCGGGCGGCCGCCCGGTCTTCGCCGACATCGACCCGGTCACCTACGGCCTCGACCCGGCGAGCGCCGAGGCCGTCGCCACCGACCGCACCACGGCGGTCATGCCCGTCCACCTCTTCCACCAGCTCGCGGACCTGCGCGGGATCCTGGACGTCGCGGCGCGGCGCGGGCTGACCGTGGTGGAGGACAGCGCCGAGGCCTTCGGCATGCGCTGGGACGGCGTCCACGCCGGACTGCACGGCGCCGGCGGCGTGCTCTCGTTCTTCCCGACCAAGACCCTCGGCGCGATCGGCGACGCCGGCGCCGTCCTCACCGACGACCCCGGGATCGCCGAAGCCGTCTCCGCGATGCGCCACCACGGCCGCTCCGGGGCCGGCGTCGACGACTTCCCGGCCATCAACCGGCCCACCGACCTGCTCGGCGTCAACAGCAAGATGGACGACGTCCAGGCCGCCGTCCTGCTCGCCAAACTCACCCGCGCCGAACGGGACATCGCCCGCCGCGCCGCCCTCGCCGCCGGCTACACCGAACGCCTCGCCGGCAGCCCCGGCCTCCACCGGCTGC
>NZ_JBEYFP010000660.1:0-3312 GCF_040634455.1 Kitasatospora sp. NPDC007106 | reverse complement strand
GGCCGGAATTCTCCCACCGCCTTTATCCGTACTATGTACAGTGTACGCGGTACGGAGAATGGGAGACACGGCCAGCCACCAGTGCGTCCACGGCTTCAGCCGGCGCCAGCCGTAGAGGTAGACCGCGATCAGGACGGCCTCCAGGAAGAACGCCCAGGCCTCCACGCCGAAGCCGACGCCGAAGACGTCGCCCCAGCGCCCCATCATCCCGGGCCACAGCAGGCCGAACTCCAGGGACAGCACGGTGCCGGTGATGATCCCGATGGCGAACTGCACCGCCATCACCGCGGACCACCGCCGGGCCAGCAGCAGGGCCACCGGGTCGTTGCGGCGCAGCGCGCGGTAGTGCATCAGGACGGTGATGAACGGCAGCGCCACGCCGAACGGCACCAGCAGGATGTGCGAGGCCAGGGTGAAGGCCATCTGCTCACGGGCCGGCAGGAGTTGGGGAGGTGTGTCCGCCAGATGGGCGGCGATGCTGAGCATGTGCGCCTCGATGGTCCGCCCCGCGTGCGGCGGGGCTGAGAGGAATCGGCAGGGGTGCGGCCGGCGCGGCTGGCCGGGGCGATGTCAGGACGAGGGGGCGGACGGCTTCGGGCCGGCAGGGGGAACCGGTGGCGCAGGTGGGTCGGGCATGGTGAAGGCGCGTTCGCGCCGCGAGCCGGAGGCGAAGACGACCGCCCAGCTCAGCACCGCGCCGAACCTGCTGCGGAAGCCGGTGAGGAAGGCCAGGTGGATCAGCAGCCAGGCCAGCCAGCCCGTCCTGCCCGAGAGGTGGATCCGGCCGACCTTGACGACGGCCCTCCCGCGGCAGATGTAGGCGGCGCTGCCCAGGTCCACGTACTTGAACGGCTTCGGCTTGCGCTTGCGGCCCTCGATGGAGTGACGTACGGCGCGGCCGGCGTAGGCGCCGGACTGCATGGCGACCTCGGCGAGGCCGGGCAGCCGGTCGAGGCTCATCACGTCGCCGGTGACGCGGATGTCCGGGTGTCCGGCGAGGGTCAGGTCGGGTTCGACCGCGATGCGGCCGGCCCGGTCCTGGGACGCTCCGGTGGCCCGCGCCAGTGCGGCGGCGATCGGCGGGGCCTCGACACCCGCCGTCCACAGCACCGTGCGCGCCGGGAACCGTGTGCTGGCACCGTTCCGGTCCTTCACGGTCAGCCCGTCGGCGTCGACACCGGTGACCATCGTGCCGAGGTGCATCTCCACGCCGAGGTTCCGCAGCGTCCGGGCCGCCCGGTCGGCGAGGTGGGGGCCGAAGGCGCCCAGGACGGCGTCGGAGCCCTCGAAGAGCAGCACCCGGGCCTGGGCGGAGTCGATGGCGCGAAACTCCCGGTCGAGCGTGTGCCCGGCGATCTCCCTGATCTGTCCGGCGAGTTCCACGCCGGTCGGCCCGCCCCCGACGAGCGCGAAGGTGAGCCACTGCCGGCGCTCCTCGGGGTCGGTGGCCGTCTCGGCCATCTCGAAGGCCTGGTAGAGCCTGCGGCGGATGCCGAGGGCGTCGTCCAGGGTCTTCATGCCGGGCGCGTGCGCCGCATACTCGTCGTGCCCGAAGTAGGACTGGCGCATGCCGACGGCCACGATCAGGTCGTCGTAGGGCACCTCCAGGGGCTCGCCGCCGGGCCGCTGCGCGTGCACCACCCTGGCCTGCGGGTCCACGTCGGTGGCCTCGGCGAGCAGGCAGTCCACGTTGTGGTGCCGGCGCAGGACCCCGCGCAGCGGCTGCGCGATCTGGCCCTCCGAGAGGATCCCGGACGCGCACTGGTACAGCAGCGGCTGGAACAAGTGGTGGGCCCGGCGGTCGATCACGGTGACCGCGGCCGGAGCGTGCCGCAGGGCCCGGGCGGCGAACAGGCCGGCGAACCCGCCACCGATGATCACCACCCGGCGGGGCGTGACGTGGTCCTCCATCATCTCCCCCGGGACCCGCCGGCCGTTCCTGCGACCATGGTCTCTCCTCCGGGCATGTCGAACGGCCCTGCAGCGGTGCACACGGCAGGCCGCGGGGAATCGGTCGGTGGACGCGCTCCGGGGCCGAGGGTGCGAGCCGCTGGGACGCGGAATTCAAACGGAACCACGGTGCGCGGTCGGCCGACAGGCTGGCGCGCCAGACGGGTGCTTCCCTCCGGTCGCGTCACCGGAACGGACCAAGCCGCCGCGCGGCCGACAGCCGCTGAGGAGGGGTCCGGCGCCACGGCGACGTGTCGCAGGGCGGCGATTCCGCGGGTTCGCACGTGTCGTGCTTGCACCGGCGCGGGACGGCTCGCACGCTCTATCCGTGCATGTGAGCCGAACAGGACGTCAGCTGACCCTGCGACACGGCGACCAGGTCGCCGTCGTGGTGGAACTCGGGGCCGCTCTGCGGTCGTACACCGTCGACGGCAGGCCCGTGCTCCACGGGTTCGACGCCGGCGACCGCATCACCGGAGGGCGCGGCCAGATCCTCGTCCCGTGGCCGAACCGGGTCGGTGCGGGACGCTACCGGTGGCACGGCGAGGACCTGCAGCTTCCGCTGTCCGAGCCCGAGCACGGGAACGCCATCCACGGGCTGCTCCGCTGGACCTCCTGGCAGGTCGTCGAGTCCGACACGGCCCGCGCCGTGTGCGAGACCGATCTGTGGCCGCAGCCCGGTTACCCGTTCCACCTCCGCATCCGCGCCGAGTACGCACTGCACGACACCGGTCTCGAGGTGGCCCTGACCGCGCGGAACGCGGGCGGGCAGGTCGCGCCCTACGGCGTCGGCCAACACCCCTACCTCACGGTCGGCACCGGGACGGTCGACGACGTGGTGCTGACCGTTCCCGCGGACACCTGGCTGCGCACCGACGACAGCGGTCTTCCGGTGGCGGAGGAGTCCGTCGCCGGTACGCCCTACGACTTCCGCGCGCCGCGGAGCATCGGTGCCACCCGGCTGGACACCCCGTTCGGTTCGCTCGTCCGGGACGGGCGCGGGCGGGCGGTCGTCCGACTCGCCCACCCCTCCGGCGAGCACGGTGCGGACCTCTGGCTCGGCGAGGGCGCGGAGTACCTCCAGATCTACAGCGGGGACACCCTGCCGGAGCCGCAGCGACGCCTGGCCCTCGCGGTCGAGCCGATGTCGTGCCCGCCGAACGCCTTCGTCGACGGAACCTCGATCGTCGCCCTGGAACCGGGCGCCCGGCACACCATGCGCTGGGGCATCACCCCGTGGCACGGGTGACCGGCGGGAGCCGCTGCACGACGGAGCCTCCCGCCGGTCCGGCTCCGGTCGGGCGCGGCGGCGGGGGGGCGCGCCACCCCGCCCCCGGCCCCCGCGCCGGCGGGGGGGACACC
>NZ_JBEYFP010000659.1:0-3314 GCF_040634455.1 Kitasatospora sp. NPDC007106 | reverse complement strand
GCTCTCCCAGGCCGTCGTCGAGGCCGCCGGCCGGCTCGGCGAAGCCCTGCGCCAGCCCTGACCGGCCCGCCAGCCCGCCGGCCCGCCGGGCCGGTCGAACCGGCGCAGCAGGCCGCCGAGCCGTGCCCGCGGAACACCCGTGGGCCGGCCGCCGGTTCGGGCATCCGGTTCGGGCATCCGGTTCGCGCACCATCGGGTCGGCTGACCGTCCGTCAGCTAGCGTGGGCGTGTGAATCAGGACGAACGCTCACTCCACGCCTCGTCGTTCGGCGTCGCGGCGACCGCCTACGCCGAACACCGCCCCGACTACGCGCAGGCCGCCGTGCGCTGGGCGCTCGAACCCGCGCCCGGCCCGCGGGTGCTCGACCTCGGCGCCGGCACCGGCAAGCTGACCGCGGGACTGCTCGCGCCGGGCGCGGAGGTCGTCGCGGTCGAGCCCGACCCGGCGATGCTGGCCGAGCTGCGCCGCTCGCTGCCGGGCGTCCGCGCCCTGCGGGGCAGCGCCGAGGCGATCCCGCTGCCGGACGCCTCCGTCGACGCCGTGCTGGCCGGCAACGCCATGCACTGGTTCGACATGGCCGTCGCGGGCCCCGAGATCGCCAGGGTCCTGGCACCCGGCGGCGTGCTGGCCGGCCTGTGGAACCTGCTGGACGACCGGGTCGACTGGGTCGCCGGACTGGCGCGGACCGCCGGGAGCGCGGCCGTCGGCCCTCGTGACACGCCCGCCGCCTGGCGCGCCGAAACGGCCGCCATGCACCTTCCGAAGGCCGGCGGACCCGCCCGGTTCGGGTCGCCCGAGCAGACCGCGTTCCCGCACGGGCAGCGCCGCACGGCCGACACCCTGGTCGCCTCGCTCGCGACCCGCGCGGGGATGCTGGTCATGCCGGAGCGGGAACGGGAGGCCGCGCTGGGCCGGATCCGGGCCTTCCTCGCGGGTGAACCGGAGACCGCCCGCGGTGAGTTCACCCTGCCGATGCTGACCGGGGTGCTGCGCAGCCGGAGGCTGTGAGGGCGGTCCCGAGGCTCCGGGCCGCAGCCATGCGGGTGCCGTGGCGTGGCCGGATCCGGTTCCCCGTCGCCGGGGCCGTGTCAGCATGCAGTCGGTGAGGTCAACTGACTGAACACGGACAAGAATGGGGGGCTATTCATGATCACTCGACTCGGGAGGGGTGCCGGCTTGCGGAGGTGGGCGGCGCTGACCGCCGCCGCACTCTGCGGAGCCGTCGGCGCCGGCACCGTCGGGGCTACCCCGGCCGCGGCGGCCGACCAACGTCACGCGATCTACGCCGTCGCGCACCGGGTCGACACCCTGGACGGCGTCGACGCCGCACTCGACCACGGCGCCAACGGCATCGAGATCGACGTCTGCGCCTGGTGGAACCCGAACGAATG
This sequence comes from Kitasatospora sp. NPDC007106, assembly GCF_040634455.1. Lineage (NCBI taxonomy): Bacteria > Bacillati > Actinomycetota > Actinomycetes > Kitasatosporales > Streptomycetaceae > Kitasatospora > Kitasatospora sp. NPDC007106. The sequence goes on along the minus strand of NZ_JBEYFP010000659.1, from coordinate 1,922 downwards.
GCGCGCCTACCACGACTGCTCCTCGGCCGGCGACGCCCGGCTGGGCCCGAGCTTCGACAGCATGATCGACCGGATCGTCGGCAACGCCGGTGCCGGGCGCCGGCTGGCCCTGGTCTGGCTGGACATCAAGGACCCCAACTACTGCGGGGAGCAGCAGAACCGCGGATGCAGCGTCGCCGGACTGCGCGACAAGGCCCAGCGGCTGACGGCCGCCGGCATCCAGGTGCTCTACGGCTTCTACGAGTACCACGGCGGCAGCACCCCGGACGTCGGCGGCCGCGGCTGGAAGAGCCTCGAAGGCAGGCTCGGCCCGCTGGAGGGCATGACGACGACCGGGACGCGCGACCGGGTCCGCGCCGCCTTCGACCGGTCCGGCCCGGCGATCCCGGCCGGCCGCCGGGTGATGGACTACGGCGACAGCGACATCACCAAGGGGTTCGGCAACTGCACCGAAGCCACGTACAACACGTGCACGGAACTGAAGAAGGGCGCCGCGGACCGCGCCGCCGGACAGCTCGCCGCCACGCTCTCCTGGACGACCACCTACAACGACCCGTGGTACGTCGACAAGCTGCTGGGCGACGCGCGGGTGGACGGCATCATCGCGGGCTACGGCGCCTTCACCGGGGTGCGCGAGTACGACCGGAGCTGGCAGTGCGCCAACGCCGTCAACCTCGTCCGCGACTGGGTGAACCGCCACGGCTCGACCCACCGCATGGCCAACGCCGGTGACCGCATGTTCCGTTAGGGCTCCGTCGGGGCCGGGGCCGGGTCGAGTCGTGCACGCATTCGGTTCGACCCGGCCGCGGTCGGCGCGGTACGGTCGCCTGTCATGCACACCAGGCCCGCCGTGCGGCCCCGGCCGCACCGGTGACGGTCGGTCAGGGCCGGTGCGCACGGGCAGCGATCACGCCCGGCCGACGGGGTGCCACCGGAGTCGACGTTCACCCGGTGGCACCCCGCGCCGAGAGGGCGACGGGGGAAGACGGGGGCGATGGACGTCGAGGAGACCGAGGGCCTGCACACGGCGGGGCCGATCCGCTCGGCCGGGCAGGGCCGCTACGAGATGCAGGCACCGCTCGGGGAGGGCGGCATGGCGTCCGTGCACCGGGCCCGCGACCGGGTGCTGGGACGGACCGTCGCCGTGAAGACGCTCCACCCGGACCTGGCCCGCGACTCGGCCTTCCGCGAGCGGTTCCGCCGCGAGGCGCAGGCGGTCGCGGCGCTCAACCACGTCAACATCGTGGCCGTGCACGACAGCGGCGAGGACACCGGGCCCGACGGCGTGGTGCCGTACATGGTGATGGAGTACGTCCGGGGCCGGTCGGTGCGCGAACTCGTCCGCGAGGCGGCCGCGCGCCGTGCCGGCGGCACCGTCCCGCTGGACCGTGCGCTGGCCGTGACCTCGGCCGTGCTGGACGCCCTGGAGTGCAGCCACCGCCAGGGGCTCGTCCACCGGGACATCAAACCGGCCAACGTCATGACGACGGACGACGGCACCGTCAAGGTGATGGACTTCGGCATCGCCCGGGCGCTGCAGTCGGACGCCACCGCGATGACCCGCACGGGCACCGTCCTCGGCACACCCCAGTACCTCTCGCCCGAGCAGGCGCAGGGCAGGCCGGCGGACGCCCGCTCCGACCTCTACTCGGTCGGCTGCATGCTGTTCGAACTGGTCACCGGCACCCTGCCGTTCGACGGGGAGTCGGCGATGAGCGTGCTCTACCAGCACGTCCAGCAGCCGCCGCCGGTGCCGTCCTCGATCAACCCGTCGCTGCCGCCGGCCGTCGACGCGGTGGTGGCCCGCGCCCTCGCGAAGGATCCCGCCGGGCGCTACCAGAGCGCCCACGCCATGGTCCAGGTAGGCGCTCTGGGCGCGGCGGGTCGGGAAGTCGGCCGGGGCGAGGGTACGCAGTTCCTCG
>NZ_JBEYFP010000658.1:0-3325 GCF_040634455.1 Kitasatospora sp. NPDC007106 | reverse complement strand
CGCGGCCCGAACTCCGCCTCGCCGCTGGCGGGCAGCCGGGAACCGCGGCGGCGAGGCGGAGTTCGGGCCGCGCAGGCGCTGCGCCGCGATCTGGCGCGAGATCAGGATCTCCAGCAGGCTCCACGCCGTACCGAACACGCCGAGGGCCATCAGCAGCAGCGCGGGGGCCAGCAGCCCGCTGCCCGCGTACGAGGCCAGGGTCGCCACGATCAGTGCCACCAGCGTCAGCGAGAGGCTGAACAGGGCGCGGACGGCGGCGGAGCGCACCTCGTGCGGCGGACGGCGGTCAACGGCGGACATCGGCGGGCCTCCCCGGCGCAGCGGACGTGACGAGCGCGGCGGGCGTGCTCCGGCGCACCCCGCCCGACATCCACCACCCTGCCCCACCTCGGGCCCGCCATGCCCGGAAATCCCCGATTCACCCCGGAATCCGACGCTCCGCCCGTGGCGGACCGTCAGTCGAGGGTCGCGTTGAGCTCGTCGAGCGCCCCCGCGACGATCGTGCGCATGGACCGTTCGGCGAGCGCTGCGTCGCCGGCGCAGATCGCCTCGGCCACCTCCCGGTGCAACTGCACCGCGTAGGGCCGGGGCTGGTGCGGCATCAGGTGGTGCTCGGTGCGGCCGGTCAGCACCGCGCCGACGGTGTCCTTCAGGTGCGCGAACATCTCGTTCCCGGAGGCGCGCAGCACGATCGCGTGGAAGGCGATGTCGTGCGCGAGGAAGGTCTCCAGGTCGGCGGCCCGCGCGGTGACGGTCAGCTCCACCGCCAGGGCGCTCAGCTCTCGGCGGTCGTCGTCGCTGGCGTGCACCGCGGCCAGTGCGGCCGCGGCCGGCTCCACCGCGACCCGCAGCGAGCCGAGCGAGCGCAGCTGGGCCGCCCGGTCGGCGCCGGCCAGCCGCCAGCGGATCACCAGCGGGTCGAAGACGTCCCACTCGGACTTCGGGCGGACGGTGATCCCCACCCGCCGCTTCGGGGCGACCATGCGCATCGACTCCAGGATGCGGACGGCCTCGCGGACCACCGTGCGGGAGACCTGGAACCGGTCCTCCAGCTCCTCGGCGCGCAGCACGGCGCCCTCGGGGATCTCGCCGCCGGCGATGGCGGGGCCGAGGTCGGCGAGCAGTCGGCCGGGCAGGCCCTGGATCTCCATCGGGCCAGACTATCGGGAAGCAAAAGTATGACGATTTTGTTGCGGTCGCTTGAATAAGTCATACCTTTGCGCGAAGGTGAGCGCGGAACAGGCAGAAGAGGAGCACCGCCCCATGGCTCTCAGCGTCGAGACCGAGCCGCCCGTCGTCGTCGTGATGGGCGTGTCGGGCGTCGGCAAGACCACCGTCGCCCGGCTGCTCGCCGATCGGCTCGGCCTGCCGGGCGCCGAGGCCGACGACTTCCACCCGCCGGAGAACATCGCCAAGATGAGCGCCGGCGTCCCGCTCGGCGACCGGGACCGCGAGCCGTGGCTGCACGCCCTCGGCCGCTGGCTCGGCGACCGGGCCACCGCCGGCACCGGCGGGGTCGTCACCTGCTCGGCGCTGAAGCGGCAGTACCGCGACACCCTGCGCGCGCACTGCCCGGACGCGTTCTTCCTGCACCTCAGCGGCGGTCACGAGCTGGTCCAGGACCGGCTCGCCCACCGCGTCGGGCACTTCATGCCGACCTCCCTCCTCGACTCCCAGTACGCCCTGCTCGAACCCCTCCAGCCGGACGAGCGCGGCGCCGTACTGGACGTCGGCCCCACCCCCGCCATCCTCGTCGAGTCGGCCGCAGCCCTGCTGGGCCATGTCAACGGAGACCTCGCGTGACCCCCACCTCCCTGCTCGCGGCCGCCGCACCGGCCCTGCCGCACACCGACAGCAACGGCAGACTGCTGCTCGCGGTCCTGCTCAGCATCGGCGCCATCGTGCTGCTGATCACCAAGCTGAAGCTGCACCCCTTCCTCGCCCTCACCCTCGGCTCCGGCCTGCTCGCGGCCGTCGCCGCGGCCCCCTTCGACAAGCTGCTCACCAGCTTCTCCACCGGATTCGGCAGCACCGTCGCCGGCGTCGGCCTGCTCATCGGCCTCGGCGCGATGCTCGGCAAGCTGCTCGCCGACTCGGGCGGCGCCAACACCGTCGCCGACACCGTGCTCGCCCGGACGGGCAAGCGCGGGCTGCCGTGGGCGATGGCGCTGATCGCGGCCGTGCTGGGCCTGCCGCTGTTCTTCGAGGTCGGCGTCGTCCTGCTGATCCCGATCGTGCTGCTGGTGGCCCGCCGCGGCAACGTCCCGCTGATGCGGATCGGCATCCCCGCCCTCGCCGGACTCTCCGTCCTGCACGGCCTGGTGCCCCCGCACCCCGGCCCGCTGGTCGCCGTCGACGCGCTCAAGGCCGACCTCGGCGTCACCCTCGCCCTCGGCCTGCTGATCGCCGTCCCCACGCTGATCGTCGCCGGCCCGCTGTTCGCCCGGATCGCCGAGCGCTGGGTGGGCCCGCTCGACGTGCCCGCCGCCCCCGGCACCGACTCCGCCCCCGGGACCGGCACCGGTTCCGCTTCCGACGGGCCCGCCGCCGACGGTGACGCCGCCCCGCACGGGACCGCCCCGGCCGGCACCGGCACGGGCACGGCGACCGCCACCCGTACGGCGCTGCCCGCGGCCGTCCGCCCCGAGCACGCCCCGCGGTTCGGCGCGGTGCTCGCCACCATCCTGCTGCCCGTCGTGCTGATGCTCGGCAAGGCCCTGGTCGACGTCGTCGTCGACGACCCGAAGGCCGGCGTCCAGCGGTTCTTCGACTTCATCGGCTCGCCGCTGATCGCCCTGCTCGCCGCCGTGCTGCTCGCCATGGTCACCCTCGGCCGGGCGGCCGGCTTCACCAAGGGCCAGGTCTCCGACAGCGTCGCCGCCTCGCTCGGCCCGATCGCCGGCATCGTCTTCATCGTCGGCGCGGGCGGCGGCTTCAAGCAGACCCTGATCGACGTCGGCGTCGGCCAGGCCGTCAGCGCCTGGGCCACCGACTGGCACGTCTCGGCTCTGCTGCTCGGCTGGCTGATCGCCGTGCTGATCCGGCTGGCCACCGGCTCCGCCACGGTCGCCACCATCACCGCGGCCGGCATCGTCGCCCCGCTCGCCGCCGGCATGTCGAGCAGCCACTCCGCCCTGCTGGTCCTCGCGATCGGCGCCGGCTCGCTCTTCTTCTCGCACGTCAACGACGCGGGCTTCTGGCTGGTCAAGGAGTACTTCGGGATGAGCGTCGGCCAGACCGTGAAGTCCTGGTCGGTCATGGAGACGGTGATCTCGGTCGTCGCGATCGCCCTGATCCTGCCGCTCAGCCTGATCGTCTAGGGCCC
>NZ_JBEYFP010000657.1:0-3333 GCF_040634455.1 Kitasatospora sp. NPDC007106 | reverse complement strand
GTCGTCGTCAAGCTGATGCGGGTGCTGCTGCTCGCCCCGCTGGTCGCCGGCACCGCCCTCGCCCTGGCCCGCCGCGCCCGGCCGTCCGGCGTGGCAACGGCCCCCGGCGGCAAAGGGAGCGCCGGTGCCCGGCGGCCCTCCCCGGTGCCGCTGTTCGTGGCCGGCTTCCTGCTCGCCGTCGCCGTCCGCTCCACCGGCCTGCTGCCCGACGCGGCCCTGAACCTCGCCCAGGACGGCCGTGAACTCCTGCTCGCCGCAGCCCTGTTCGGCCTCGGCAGTGCGGTCGACCTGCCCGCCCTGCTGCGCACCGGCGGCCGGATCGCGCTGCTCGGCCTCGGCTCCTGGGCGGTGGTCGCCGGGGTGTCCTATATCGGTGTCCTGCTGACCCGCTGAGCGGTTAGAGTCGGTCGCGTCCGACCTGTCCGACCCCCGAGGTGCGCAGCGATGAACCGCCCGCCCGTCCGCGAAGACGCCGCCCCCGTCACCCTGGACCGGCGGGAGGGCCCGTACGGCGAGGTGGTGCTCCGCCGCCGCGGCGAGTACCTGGAGATCATCGCCAACGGCTGCTTCCTGATGGACACCGCGGACGGCCGCTCCGAACGGCTGCTGGTGCAGGCCGCGTTGGACGCGCTCGCCGCACCCCGGCCGTCCGTGCTGATCGGCGGGCTCGGCGTCGGCTTCTCGCTGGCGCACGCGGTGGCCGAGCCCCGCTGGGGCCGGATCGCGGTGGCGGAGCGGGAGGCGGCCGTCATCGACTGGCACCGCACCGGCCCGCTCGGCGCGTTCTCCGCCGGGGCCCTGGACGATCCGCGGGTCAGCGTGCTGCACACCGACCTGGTGGCGCACCTGGCCGGCGGCGGCGAGGCGTACGACGCGCTCTGCCTCGACATCGACAACGGCCCGGACTGGACGGTGGACGAGACCAACGACGGGCTGTACGGCCCGGCCGGCCTGGCCGCCGCGCATCGCCGGCTCAACCCCGGCGGCGTCCTGGCGGTGTGGAGCGCCCGGCCCTCCGCCGCCTTCGAGCAGGCGTTGCGCAGGGCCGGGTTCGCGGAGGTGCACACCCTGGAGGTGGCGGTCGCGCGCGGCGTGCCGGATGCGGTGCACCTGGCGCGCCGCGCGTGAATCCCTTTGAGGCGAAGGCTACTTGAGGCCGTTGTCCACCGCGGTCATCAGCTCACCGCTCGTGGTGTCGCCGTCGAAGGACCAGATCATGGCCCCCGCCAGCCCCTGCGCCTTGATCCAGGCGGTCTTGCGGGCGATCTCCGTCGGGTCGTCGTAGGTGTAGAGGACGTTCCCGTTGTAGATGTAGGCGAAGCCCGCCACCGGGTCCCGGTAGATCGTGTAACCGCCGCTCGCGGCCATGTCCTTGAGCTTGTGGTAGTCCTCGTAGCCGGCCTCGTAGGTGCCGGGGGCGGCGCCGGTCGAGGTCTGGAACAGGCCGTTGGTGGTGCCGCGCGGCACGCCCTGCCAGCCGCGTCCGTAGAACGGGATGCCGAGGGTCAGCTTGCTCTTCGGGGCCCCGGCCGAGACGTAGGCGTTGATGGCGATCTCGGAGCTGAACCGCTGGTTCGCCGGGCTCGGGTCGCCCGCCGGCAGGGTCAGCGCCGACTGCTGGTTGGTGGTGGTCTCCCAGGCGCCGTGGTAGTCGTAGCCCTGGATCGTGGCGAAGTCGAACGCCCCGAACAGGCCCGGGACGTCGATGCCCGCGGAGATCTTCGCCGGGTCGGCCGGCAGGAAGGCGCTCAGCGTGTAGTGCTTGCCGGTGGTGGCGCCCAGCGCGTCCAGCTGGCGGCGGAACTCCTGGGCCAGCAGGGTGTAGTTGGCCTTGTCGGCGGGCTTGTAGATGTTGCCGAGGTGGCCGTCCGAGTTCGGCCACTCCCAGTCGAGGTCGATGCCGTCGAAGATGCCGGCCGCGGAGCCGGCGCCGCCGCGGCCGTCGATCACCGGCAGGTTGCCCTTGATGTACATGTCGATGCAGGAGCTCACCAGCGCCTTGCGGGAGGCGTCGGTGGCGGCCGCGTCGGAGAACCACTTGCTGTACGACCAGCCGCCGATGGAGATCTGGATCTTCAGGTTCGGGTGCTTGGCCTTCAGCTGCTTGAGCTGGTTGAAGTTGCCCGCCAGCGGCTGGTCCCAGGTGTCCGTGGTGCCGGCCACGGAGCTGCCCGCGTCCCAGCCCTTGCCGAAGTCGGCCCAGGCGTCACCGGCGCCGTCGCCCGCGTTCGGGTCGGAGTCGTTGCCGGCCGCCTTGTTGGTGATGAAGCACTGCTTGGTGGTCGGGTGGATGTTGGCGAAGGCGTAGTTGAGCGTGGTGAGCTTCGCCGCGCTGCCCGAGGTCTCCAGCTGCTTCACGCTGTAGCCGCGGGAGTAGATCGACCACTGGGTGAAGTAGCCGATCTTCATGGTGCCGCCGCCCCCGCCGCCGGTCTGGGTGCGGGCGGTGACCGGGCCGGAGGCGGCCGAGGCGTTGCCCGCCGCGTCCCGGGCCTTCACGGTGAAGGTGTACGAGGTGTCGGCGGCCAGCCCGCCGACGGTGGCCGAGGTGCCGGTGACGGTCGCGGCGATCGTGCCGCCGTTGTACACGTCGTAGGCGACCACGCCGACGTTGTCGGTGGAGGCGCCCCAGGTCAGCGAGACCGAGCTGGACGTGGTGCCGGTGACGGTCGGCGTGCCGGGCGCGGTCGGCGGCTGCGGGTCGGTCGTGGTCGGGACGGTGACGGTCACCGGCCCGGCCGCGGCGGAGCGGTTGCCCGCCGCGTCGAAGGCGACCACGGTGAAGCTGTGCGCGCCCGCGGACAGCCCGGTGACGGTGGCCGAGGTGCCCGTCACGGTGGCCCGCTTGGTGGTGCCCTCCAGCACGTCGTAGCCGGCCACCCCGACGTTGTCGGTGGAGGCCGTCCAGGACAGCGCCGCGCCGTTGCTGCCGCTCGGCGTCCCGGTCAGGTTGCCCGGGGCGGTCGGCGGAGCGGTGTCGCCGCCCCCGCCCCCGCCGCCGCACGGCGCGCCGTTGAGCTTGCAGTTGGCGAGCGGCACGTAGGCGCCCGAATAGGCGATGTTGAAGCCGAAGTTGTACGAGCCGCCGGCCGGGATGCTCGGCTGCCAGCTCGGGTTCTTCACCGTCACGTGCGAGGACGCCACCGTGTAGGTCGCGTTCCACAGCGAGGAGACGGTGTTGTTGGCGGGCAGGTCGAACTCGAGCGTCCAGCCGTTGACGGCGCTCGTGCCGCCGTTGGCGGCCGCGGCCTGCGACCCGAAGACCGAGGACAGCAACGCGACCGCCGTCGCCGTGCAGGCGCTCACCGCGCTCGGCGGCCACCAGGACGCCGT
>NZ_JBEYFP010000656.1:0-3334 GCF_040634455.1 Kitasatospora sp. NPDC007106 | reverse complement strand
CGGCGGAGAACACCCGCCATCCCGCCGCACCGCCACCGGCCGACGCCTCGGCGGCCGTGCGGAGGGCCGCCTCGGCGAGAGCGGGCCGCAGCGGGTGGCCGACGGGCGTGCGGTAGGCCAGCCACGCCATCGCGCAGGGCGAGGCGTACGGTGCGGGCGCGCGGTCGGGGCCCGACGCCGGGGCGAGGGCGGCGGCCAGGAGAGCGTCCAGCTGCCGGCGGCGTCTGCGGAGCCCGGCCGGCCCCGGGTCCACCTCGGGGCCGGGACCGGCGGGGGCCCAGTCGCCCTTGGGGAAGCGGAGCTCGCGTCCGGCGTCGGCCATCAGCTCGGCGTCGACCGGGGGCGTGCCGAAGCGCTCGTACCACCCGGCCACGGCCCGGTCGAGGTCAGGACCGTGCGTCCACAGCCGTTCCGGGTCGTCCGGGAGCAGCCGGCTCCTGACCTCCCGGAGGGCGTCGTACCCGATCCGGCCGGCGATCTCCTTCTCGGCGGCGGTCGTGTAGTCCCGGTGGTGCTTGCGGACGGCGAGCAGCGCGCCCGCCTCGTCGGCCGTCAGCGTGAGCCGCTGCGCGAGTTCCCGGACGGCCTCGGGGCGGGCGGGCAGCGGCCCCCGCTCGGCGAGCAGTTCGAGGTAGGCGCGCAGCCAGCGGGCGTCGGCCACCGCGACCAGGTCGTGCCGGGTCTCCACCCGGCAGCCGGCGGCGGCCAGCGCGCTGTCCTCCGGGAAGGTGCCCGAGGGCGCGTACTCCAGCAGCTGGGAGCGGTTGAAGGTGCTGTGGAGCACCACGGCGGTCGAGAGCGCGGTGCGGTAGACGTGGCCGACCGGGGGAGCGGGCGTCCTGCCCGGCTGCGTGACCGAGACGGTGCGCCAGCGGCCCGTCCCCCGTTCGGCGACGAACGGGAGGTCGGCGTACTCGCGCAGGCGGGTGCCGGTCACGGTGTCGCCGCGCAGCAGCTCGGTCTGCGGGTCGACGACCAGGTAGGGGAAGGCGGCGGTCACGCCCGGGACGATCGCGCTCGGGTGGTCGAGGTCGCCGTTCCACGGTGCGCCCTCGGCGGCCGCGTGCAGCAGTCGGCCCAGCCGGACGCGGGCCGGCGCGAGGGCCGGCCGGTCGGGGGCCGCCGCCGGGGACCCGACAGCGCCGGTGCCTGTGCGGGTGCCGGTGGCCGTACCGGCGTCGACGTCCGTAGCGGTGCCGGTGTCCGTGTCGTCGGCCGGGCCGGGCGTCGCGGCGGCCTCGGGGGTCAGCAGCGGCAGGAGGTGGGCGACCCCGTTGCGGCAGTTCGCGGCGATCTGCACCAGGCGGGCGAACTCGGTGCCGACCTTGTCCTCCTCGATCTCCAGGAGCCGGGCGATCCGCCGGCGGACCAGGAGCGCGACGCCGTCCCGGAAGACGGAGGACGCCTCGACCCCCTGCAGCAGTCGTTCGGCGCCCGCCCGGTCGAGGCCGTGCCCGGGTGCCGTTGCGGCCACGGCGGCCAGCAGCAGTCCGGCGACGTCCACGGCGGCGAGCCGTTCGGCCCGGCCGGGGTCGGCGAGGAGTGCGGCGGCGGCGCCGACGTGCATGAAGCGGGCGAGCATCAGCGCAAGCCCGTCCAGATCGAGGACGGGCAGCTCGGCGAGTTCCTCGTCGCACCACTCCGCGAGGGTGGACCGGCCGAGGTCGGTGTCCACCAGACCGGGCACGTTCGCCCAGCCCTTGGGGTCGTGCGGCTGGTACCAGAGGTTGTTCGAGTCGCCGCCGTTGGTCAGTTCGAACTCGGCCCGCAGCAGTGCCCGGATCTCGCGGGCGAACCGCGGGTCGGCGGTCAGGGCGTGCAGCCCGGGGCGCGGCGCGACGGCGAGGTGGTGCAGGTACGGGTCGCCGAGCTGCGGCGGCGGGTCGGCGACGGGCGCGCCCGCGGCCAGCAGCACGTCGAGGACGTCCAGCCGGACGGTCCCGAGGGTCCGCCGGTTCCGGTCCCGCCGGCTGGAGTAGGGCAGGTCCACCGGCACGCCGTCGGCCGCGATCCGCGGCGCCAGCACCTCGGCGAGCCGGAGCAGCCCCGGTCCGGACACCCGGTGGTACGACCGGTCGGCCAGGCCGGCCAGGCGGCGCAACCAGTCGGCGGCCGTGCCGGGCGCCGCCCCGTCGGCGCCGGCCGGTCCGGTGAGCAGGGCCAGCGCGCCGGTCCGCTCCAGGTAGCGCAGGGCGAGGTCCGGGCCCAGCATCCCGGGCTGCGGCCCGGCGGCGACCACCTCGTGGGCGAGGCGGGGGAGTTCGGCGAGGACGAGGTCCCAGGCGGGCGCGGCGAGCAGGGCCGTCCAGAACTCGCGGGCGGCATCGCTCCGCAGGTCGCGGGCGGGCAGCAGCCGTGCGGCCAGCCGGGCGAGTTCACGGTCGGGGTCGCACCCGGCGGCCCGGGCGGTGCGCACGACGTCCGCGACCAGCCGGGGGCGCTCGCCCTCGCGGACCGTCCGGTCGCCGAGCAGGGCGAGGACGCGGCGGGCCGCCTCCGGGTCGGCGCCGCGCGCGGTGACCTGCTTGATGCGCTCGCGGAAGGCGGTGTCGGTGAGTGCACCGGCGGCGTCCACCGCGGTGTAGCGGGCGTCCAGCCACTGCTGGTCGACGTGCTCGCCGGCGGCGCGCTCGGCGGCCCTCGCCCGGCCGAACCAGGCTGCCGCGTCGCCCGGTTCGCCGCCGTGGCGCAGGCACTGGTCGGCGACGCCGTCCAGGAAGCAGCGCAGCAGGGCGGGCCGGGTGCCGGCGATCTCCTTCAGTACGGCGTCCACGTCGCGCTTGATGAACACCTGCCAGGCCGAGGTGACCTGCTCCAGGCGCTCCACGTAGTGCAGCACCTCGGCCGTCCGCGCGGGATGCCCGGCCAGCGCGGACTCGGGGAAGGGCACGGCCCCGGGGCCCGGCAGCCCGGTCGGCCGGGTGTCGACCGGCTCCCAGCCCCGGTGGACCATCAGCTCGTCGCGGTGCCGGACCGCGTCGGCGGTGGTGAGCAGGATCCGCTCCTCGTCCGGCATCGCGGGATGGCGGTAGCGGCGGGCCAGCAGCAGGTCGTCGCCCTCCCGCCCCGGGCTCCCGGAGGCAGCGGGAACGAGCCCGGCCTGCGCCACCGCCTCCTTCCAGACGGCGTCCGCGGCGAGCAGCTCCACCACGTGGGCCGGCACGGCGACGGCCTCCTGCACCAGGCGCTCGGCCGTCTGACGGCACGTCCGGCGGTGGGCCGCGACACCGTCGACGAGGGCGAGCAGCCGGGGCAGGCCCGGGTGACCGACCAGCGGGGGCGGCACCTTCTTCAGCGCCCGCCCGCGCTCGTTGCGGTGGACCACCCGCCCGTT
>NZ_JBEYFP010000655.1:0-3335 GCF_040634455.1 Kitasatospora sp. NPDC007106 | reverse complement strand
CCGCCGCCAGGTCGGCAGCCGGAAGGCCCGTCGGATCGGGGGCCGACCGGGCCGCCCGGCCGTACTCGGCCGCAGCCAGCGCGCCCAGCAGATCCCGGGCGGCGCCGGGCGGCGGCCCACCCGCCCAGAAGTGGTGACGCCACGCCCGCAGTTCGTCGTCCCGGCCCGGCACCTGCACGTCGGTGCCGGAGGACCGCAGAGAATCCGTTCGGTTCCGCATACACCCCTGCCTCTCGTGGATGGGGGCAAGCCAGGGGCCGGTTCGGCGCGCTCCGCGCATCGGATTGGCCGTGTCCCGCCACCGCGGCTGCGGCCCGCGGCCTGGCATCATCGGAGGCACCCGGCGGTGACCGAGGAGGGACACGTCATGCATGTCGTCGTCATCAGCCCGCCGTTCGCCTCGCACGCGGCACCGCTGGCAGCGCTGGGCGCCGCACTGGGGGCCGCGGGCGCCCGCGTCGACCTGGCGTCCACCAGCGCGTTCGCCCCGCTCGCCGCCCGGGCCGGCATCGGCTTCACCGAACTCGCCGTGACCCGCAACGCCAACCACGGTGTCGCCGAACGGACCCGCCAGGACCCGGCCGAGGCGGCACGGCTCCGCGAGTTCCTGGCCGCGACGTCCCGGGGAGCCGCAGAGACCCTGCTCACCCAGGCCACCCACCGCAGGGCCGACCTCCTCGCCGAACCCGACCGCGTGCTCGCGGACGTCCGCGCCCTGCACCGGCGACTGCAGCCCGACTGGTACCTCGTCGACCAACTCGCCTACCCGGCGACGCTGGCCCTGCACTGCCTCGGTCTGCCGTACGCCACGTTCTGTCCCGGCCACCCCACCTACATCCCGGCCGGGCCGGACGCCTACTTCGGCGTGCCCTACGCGTGGCCGGACACCGTCCGTCCCACCGCCGAAGCCCTGGAGAGGCTGACCCGCGCCGCCGCGGACAACGACCGCGCCTTCACCGCCGCCTTCCACCGGGTCGTCGACCGCCACGCCCCGCACCGGCCCCGGCCCGACCGTGCCTTCGCCCTCAGCTCCCCGCGCACCGTCGTCTACAACTACCCCGAACTCCCCTGGCTGCCGACTCCCTCGACCGGGGCCGCCGCCCTGCGGTGCGGACACTGCACCCAGCCGCCACCGCCCCTGGCCGCGCCGTGGACCGGCGTCGCCGACCGCCTCACCGCCGGCGGCCGACCGCTCGTCCTCCTGGCCCTCGGCACCTTCCTGTCGGCCCGTCACGACGTTCTGGCAACCGTCGCGGACGGGGTGCTGCGGCGCACCTCCGCCGCCCTGGTCGTCGCGGCGGGCGACAGGGTGGACGAGGTCTCCTCGGCACTGGCCGCGGCCGGTGCAGCGGCCGACCGGTTCCACGTCGCGGACCGGATCCCGCAGCAGGCCCTGCTGACGCGTGCGTCCGCCATGGTCCACCACGCCGGCAACAACTCGTTCACCGAATGCCTTGCCGCAGGCGTGCCCGCCCTCGCCCTCCCGTTCTCCAGCGACCAGTTCGCCATCGCCCACGACCTCGAACGCGCCGGCCTCGGCCTGAGCCTCGACCCGAACGCCCTGACCGCGGACACCGCGGGCCGCGCCGTCGAACACCTCCTCACCGGTGACCGGAGCGCCAACGAAGCCGTACGCGCGGCAGTCCTCCGCCGCGGACCCGACTGGGCTGCCGAGCACCTGCTCCGGCTCATGCGCTGATCCGGGGCCCGTCCGGGCACCGGGTCACCACGGCCGGCCGGTGAACCACGGCCGGCCCGCGGCGGGCCCGCTGCCGTCGGCCGCACGGCGCGGATCCCGGCGTGCTCCCGAACGACCGGCCGGGCGCCGAGCGTCGTCACATCACTCGCCCGGGTGAGTTCCGAGGTTCCACCAATCCCCGGCCGCACCGGTGCCGAAGGGCTCGTGTGACAGGTGACCGCGGCATCCACCGGGCACCGGCGAAGGCCGGCCGTGCCCGCGGTGCCGCACACCGCACGCACTCCCGTCCGGCCGGCAGCGGTGCTGCGTCCGGCCCATCCCCCTTCATGAGGAGCACCTCCGTGTCCACCGTGTCCCGCAGCAGGTCCTTCGCCGTCCTCCTTGCCGCCGGCGCCCTCGCGCTCGGACTCAGCGCCTGTGGCAGCAGCGGGAGTTCCAGCAGCAACGCCGCATCCGCCGGCACCCCTTCGGCGGCGGCGCCGTCGGTGACGCCCTCCTCCGCCCCGAGCACCACCATGGCGTCACAGCCCTTCGGCGCCGCCTGCGCGGCGGTCCCGAAGGACGGCGCGGGCTCCTTCGCGGGCATGGCCCAGGACCCGGTGGCCACCGCCGCCTCCCACAACCCGCTGCTGTCCACCCTGGTCACGGCCGTCACCAAGGCGGGCCTGGCCGACACCCTCAACTCGGCCCAGAACATCACCGTCTTCGCACCCACCAACGACGCCTTCGCCAAGGTTCCGAAGGCGGACCTGGAGGCGCTCCTGGCCGACAAGGACAAGCTGACGAAGGTCCTCACCTACCACGTCGTGCCCGAGAGGCTCGCCCCGGACGCGCTGCCCGGCGACCACAAGAGCCTCGAAGGAGGCACCGTGAACGCCACCGGTTCCGGAGAGGACTTCACCGCCAACGGCAACGCGAAGGTGCTGTGCGGCAACGTGCAGACCGCGAACGCCACCGTCTACATCGTCGACACCGTGCTCATGCCCACGTCCTGACCGCCCCGGACGCGCAGCCCCGGCCCCCGGGTGCTCCCGCCCGGGGCTGCGCCCCCGCCCCGTCGGCCCGAACAGGAGAAGAGCCCATGACCAGGCCCCCCGCCGAGCCGACGACCGGCGCGCTCGACCTCCTGCACGTCCCCGCCGACCCGCGAGCCGTGGTGGTCCTGCTGCACGGGGGCCGCGCCGACGCCCTCGCCGCCCCGACCCGCCTCAACCTGCCCGCGCGCCGCATGGACCTCTTCGCCGGGGCCTTGCGCCGTGGGCTGCCGGGTGACGTCGTGCTGATCGCCCGGGTCCGCTACCGCCACCGGGGCTGGAACGGCCCGGCGGCCCATCCGGTCCAGGACGCGCGCCGCGCCCTGGCCGGCCTGGCCGCCCTCGCGCCGGGTCTTCCGATCGCCCTGGTGGGGCACTCGATGGGCGGCCGGGCGGCGATCGCCGTCGCCGACTGCCCCGGTGTCCGAGGGGTGGTCGCGCTGGCACCCTGGTGCCCGCCGGGCGAGCCCGTCGCCCACCTGGCCGGAAGGAGCCTGGTGATCCTCCACGACGACCACGACCGGGTGACCTCGGCCGAGCAGTCCTGGGCCCTGGCCCGCCGGGCCGCCGCCGCCCGCGCACGCGTGGGAACGGTGGCCATG
>NZ_JBEYFP010000654.1:0-3336 GCF_040634455.1 Kitasatospora sp. NPDC007106 | reverse complement strand
CGCGGCTGGCGGCGACCCGGCGGGCGCTGGCCGGGCTGCGGCGCGGTGAGCGGGAGGTGTTCGCGCTGTGCGTCTGGTCGGGCCTCGACTACGCGGCGGCGGCCGAGGCGCTCGGGGTGCCGGTCGGCACCGTCCGGTCCCGGCTGTCGCGGGCGCGGACCCGGCTGCGCGGCCTGGCCGAGGAGGAGTTGGCGGCGGTGCGAAGAGGTGCGGAACCGTCCGGGCGCAGCGGACAGGTACGGGGTGACCGCGTCCCTGCGGTCCGGTCGGTGGAGGGGAAGGGCGCATGAACGGCATCCCGGAGCACGACGGACCGGCGCTTCCCGCCGACCGCCGCCAGCTGTTGAGGAATCATCTGATGAACGAGATCGGCACGGAGTACGTCGGGCCCGCACGGCCGCGGCGTCGGCTCGCCCGGGTCGCCCTGCCCGCCCTGGCGGGCGCGCTGTCGCTGTCGCTGGCCCTGGTGCTCGGCGGCGGCGACGGCACGGCGGGACCCACGGCGGCGCCGGCCCCGTCCGCCCCGTCCTCCGTCGCCCCGGCGTCGGCGACTCCGGCGGCCACCGTCCAGTTGCTCGACCGGATCGCCGCGGTGGCGGCGAGCAAGCCGGCCCGGGAGGTGAAGGACGGCCAGTTCGTCTTCGTGAAGTCGCTGGTCAGGTTCCCGGACTACACGCCCGACGGGCTGGTCCCGGGCACGCTCCACGAGCGTCAGGTCTGGCTCTCGGTGGACGGCCGCAAGGCCGGTCTGCTGCTGGACCGCACGCTGGTCAACGCGGCCGACATGAAGTCGACGGACACCGGCCGGCCCAACCCGGACGGCACCCTGCCGCTGGACACCAACACCACCCCCAACCTGCATGCGCCGACCTACCGGTTCCTCGCGGGGCTGCCGACCGACCCGGACGAGATGTTCGAGCTGCTCAACTCCGAGCCGCACGACCGGAAGTGGACGGACCAGCGGCCCTTCGGCACCATCGGCGACCTGCTCAGGGAGCAGATCGCGCCCCCCGCGGTGACCGCCGCGCTCTACCGGGCCGCGGCGAAGATCCCCGGCGTGGAGCTGATCCAGGACTCGGTGGACGCCGCCGGCCGGCACGGCGTCGGGGTGGGACTCACCTCGGCGGACGGCGTCCGGCAGGAGTGGATCTTCGACCGGAGCACCAGCGAGTTCCTCGGCGAGCGCCAGGTCCTGCTGCGCAACGGCCCCCGGGGCAAGGCCGGCGACGTGATCGCCGAGACGGCCGTGCTGGCCCGCGCCGTCGTCGACGAGCCGCGCGCGCTGCCGCAGGGCTGACCCGGTCCGGGGCTCCCGCCCTCCCGTCGCGGGGCCCCGGCCGGCGGCCGGTCAGACGGCCCGCCGGTAGAGCCAGACGCCGAGGGGGGCGAAGACGGCGACGATGCCCGCGTCCCAGGCGAGGGCCTCCCAGACGGCGGTGCCCGCCGGGCCGCCGAGGACGAGGACGCGGACCGCCTCCGCGGTCTTGGAGACCGGCTGGTGCTCGGCGAAGGCCTGCAGCCAGCCGGGCATGGTGCTGACGGGGACGAACGCGGACGAGGCGAAGACCAGGGGGGCGAGCACCGGGAAGGCGGCGGCCTGCGCGGTCTCCGGGTCGCCGACGGCCATGCCGACCACCGCGAAGATCCACGACATGGCGAAGCCGAAGGCCAGCACCAGCAGGACGCCGCCGAGGAAGGCCGCCACCCCGGCGTGGATCCGGAAGCCGAGGGCGAAGCCGACGGCGGTCATCAGCGACACCACGAACACGTTCCGTGCGAGGTCGGCCGTGGTGCGGCCGGAGAGCACGGCCGATCTGGCCATCGGCAGCGAGCGGAAGCGCTCCATGAGGCCGGTCTGCATGTCGGTGGCCAGGCCGATCGCGGTGTTCATCGAGCCGAAGACGGCGGTCTGCACGAAGATGCCGGGGATCAGGAAGTCGACGTAACCGACGCCTGGCGGCAGCGCGGGGGCCACCACGCCGCCGAAGACGTAGCGGAACATCAGGACGAAGACCAGCGGCTGGATGGTCGAGAAGACGAGCAGCCGCGGGACGCGGCGCAGCGCGACGAGGTTGCGCCAGGCCACCGCGAGGCCGTCCCGCACGGGTGCGGTGATCCGGGTGCCGAGCCGGCCGGTGCCGGTGGCGGTGGTGGTGGCGGCGGTCGCGGTCATGGGGTGCCTCCGGTGGTCGCCGGGCCGTCGGCGCCGTCCTCGGTGGGCCCGGTGGCCTGGGTCCGGTGGCCGGTCAGCGCGAGGAAGACGTCGTCGAGGCTGGACTCGCGGACGGTGACGGTCTGCGGGACGAGCCGGTTGCCGTCGAGGGAGTGCAGGACGTCGAGCAGCAGCCGGGATCCGTCGCGGGAGGCCAGCCGGAGCAGCACGCCCTCGCGTTCGGGCGGTTCGCCGAGGCGGTCGGTGAGGACGGTGGCGGCCTGCGCGGCTCGGGTCTCGTCGCCCATGCCGAGTTCGATGACGGTGTTGCCGAGCCGGGTCTTGAGGGCGGCGGGGGTGTCGTCGGCGATGATCCGGCCCTCGTTGACGACCACGACCCGGCCGGCGAGGCGGTCGGCCTCCTCCAGGTACTGGGTGGTGAGCAGGACGGTGGTGCCGTCGCGGACGAGTTCGCGGATCAGGTCCCACAGGGCGGTGCGGCTGTGCGGGTCGAGGCCGGTGGTCGGTTCGTCGAGGAAGAGCACGGGCGGTTCGGGGACGAGGGCGGCCGCGATGTCGAGGCGGCGGCGCAGTCCGCCGGAGTAGGTGCGCACGGGGCGGTCGCCGACGTCGGCGAGGTCGAACCGGTCGAGGAGTTCGGCGGCCCGCGGGCGGACCCGGGCGCGGGGCAGCTGGGTGAGGCGGCCGATCAGCCGCAGGTTCTCGCGTCCGGTGAGGTTGGGGTCGACGGCCGCGTACTGGCCGGCCAGGCCGATCAGCCGGCGGACGGTGGCGGCCTGGTGGACGACGTCGTGTCCGAGGACGACGGCCCGGCCGCCGCTCGGCCGCAGGATGGTGGTGAGGATCCGGATGGCGGTGGTCTTGCCCGCGCCGTTCGGTCCGAGCAGGCCGAAGATGCTGCCGGCCGGGACGTCGAAGTCCACTCCGTCCAGCGCGGTCACCGCACCGAACCGCTTGCTGAGGCCGACGACGCTGATGGCTGCCTGTCCCATGAGGGTGTCCCCCAGTCGTGACGACGACGGCCGTGACGACGGTGGACGGACGCCGGGTCGCCCGGCCGGACCTCAGTCCATTGTCGTCTCCCCCGGCACCCGCGGCAGTGGGAGCCCGGGGCAACCACGCCGGGGCGGCGGAGGCAGGGGTGGCCGGCCGGTCAGGCGGGC
>NZ_JBEYFP010000653.1:0-3337 GCF_040634455.1 Kitasatospora sp. NPDC007106 | reverse complement strand
AAGTTGAACATTGAACTAAATGGGCGTGGCTGTGCGGGAGGCCGTACGCCTCCCGCGGGGGTGGGGTCAGCATGCCCCGCGCTCGCTCGGCGACTGGCTGGGCGGCCTGTTCGCCCTCGCCCGCGAGGAGGTCACCGCCGACTCCGGCGACGGCTCGCTGTTGGCCGTCCTGGACTCCGTCCTCGCCGAGCTCACCGACGCCGAGTTCCTGATCGCCCTGCCGGCCCTGCGCCAGGCGTTCGCCTGGTTCCCGCCGCGCGAGCGGGAGCGGATCGCCCGTCGGCTGATCGAGCGCCGCGGTCTGCGCGGCTCCGGGCGCGGCCTGCTCCGCACCACCGCCGACCCCCTGCACCTGGCCGCCGCCCGCGCCCTGGAGGAGAACGTGACCGCCCTGCTCGACCGCCACGGCCTGCGGAGCGCCCGGTGACCCCGCCGGACCCGACCCCCGCCCCGTCCGCCGAGCCGACCGCCGAGCCGATGGCCGAGCTTGCCCCGGACCCGGCGCTGGAGCGCTGGCGTCTGGTCCTCGGTTCCCCCGCCGAACCCTGGACCGGCGGCCCGAGCGCCGACGGCGCCGCCCGCGACGCCGCCCTGGAGTGGCTGTACGGCCGCGACCAGGACCTCGACCGCCGCGGTGTCCGCAGCGCCGGGCTGGAGCCGTCCCGGGTGACCGCGGTCGACTGGCTGGACGACATCCACCGCCTCTTCCCCCGCGAGACGATCGAGCGGCTGGAGCGCGACGCGGTCGAGCAGTACGGCATCGACGAGATCGTCACCGACCCGACGGTGCTGGAGCGGGTCGAGCCGAGCCCCGCCCTGCTGCGCGCGGTGCTCCGCACCAAGCACCTGATGAACGATCGACTGCTCGGCCAGGCCCGCCGGATCGTGGCCGCGGTGGTGCGGCAGCTGATGGAGCGGCTCACCCCGGAGCTGCGCCAGGCGTTCACCGGTGCCCGGTCGGCGCGCCCCAGCCGGCGCCCGCTGGCCCGCGACTTCGACTTCCGCCGGACCGTCCGGGCCAACCTCGGGCGTTACCGTCCCACCGAGCGGCGGATCCTGATCGAGCGCCCGCACTTCCACTCCCGCACCCGCCGGCACCTGGAGCAGTGGCAGTTGATCCTGCTGGTCGACCAGTCGGGATCGATGGTGGGTTCGGTGATCCACTCCGCGGTGACCGCGGCCTGCCTGTGGAACCTGCCGGGACTGAAGACCCATCTGGTCGCCTTCGACACCCAGGTGGTGGACCTCACCTCCGACGTGACCGACCCGGTGGAACTGCTGATGCGGGTCCAGCTCGGCGGCGGCACCGACATCGCCCGCGCGGTCGACTACGCGGCCGGCCTGGTGGAGAACCCGCGGCGCACGATCCTCGCGGTGATCAGCGACTTCTACGAGGGCGGCGACCGGTACCGGCTGCTGCGCACCGTCCGCTCGCTGACCGGGCAGGGCGCCACGGTGCTGGGCCTGGCCGCGCTGGACGAGGAGGCGGCCCCGGCGTACGACCGCGAGCTCGCCGGGCTGCTCGCCGACGCCGGCGCGCACGTCGGGGCGATGACACCGGGGATGCTGGCCGAGTTCGTCGCCGAGAGGCTCGGCCGGTGAGCGCCGGGACCCGCGCCGACCTGCTGGCCCTGGACGCGGAGACGCTGGCCGCCCTCGCCAACCGCGGCCTGGTCAAGCGCGCCGCCCGGGAGGTCGACGCCGGGGACGGGCCGGTGCCCGCGCTCGACCCCGACGGCACGCTGCGCGGCACCTGCCCCGACGGCAGCACCGTCGCCCTGCCGCCCGGCACCGGGCTGGACGGCGGCACTTGCAGCTGCGGCGCACCCGGCGTGTGCCGCCACCGGATCGCCCTGGTCCTCGCCCACCAACGCACCGCCACCGGCGCCCCCGGCAGCTCCCCCGGGCCCGGCGCCCCCGAGAGTTCCCAGGAGCCCGGAACCCCCGCATGGTCCCCCGGCGCGCTCGACGACGAGGCGCTGACCGCCGCCGTCGGTGCCCGCGCCGTGGCCGCCGCCCGCCGCACCCTGGAGCGCGGCTACACCGCCCGGCTGCACCACGCGCGCCCGGACGCCCCGCAGCCGGTCGCCGAACTCGCCGCCTGCACGGTCCGCTTCCCCGTCCCCGGCGAGCTGGGCTTCGCGGTCACCGACGCCGCACAGGACCGCCGCGGCGAGATGATCGCCCTCGCGGTCTGGGCCTTCCGCGCCGCCGACGGCCGACCGACCGTCACCCTCGGCGGCCGCTCCGAGCCCGACCCGGACACCCCGCCGGTCCTGGACGCCGCGCAGCGATCCGCCCTGGACACCGCGCTCGACCTCACCCGCGAGCTGCTGCTCGACGGCGCCGTGCACGCCGGGCCGGTCCTCACCGCCGCCTTCCACCGGGTCCGTGACGAGCTCGCCGCCCGGTCCCTGCACTGGCCGGCCGGCGTGCTCGCCGACCTGATCGGCCAGCTCGACGCGTACGCGGCCCGGGCCGCCGACCACCGGCCCGAGGAGACGGCCCTGCTCCTGGCCGAACTGCACGCCCGCCACCGCGCCACCGCACATTCCGGGGCGTCGCCGTCCGAGGTGCTGGGCGTCCGGGAGACCGCCGAGACGCCGCTGCGCCGGGTCCGCCTCACCGCACTGGGCTGCCGGGTGCGCGGCACCGCGACGGCCCGCTCCGCCGAGGTCTACCTCGCCCACCCGGCCGCCGGGACGGTCCTGGTGCTGCGCCGCAGCTGGGACCTGCCCGCGGACGGCACCCCGCCGACGGGGCACGCGCTGGGCGCCCGCCGGATCGCCGGCCACCGCCTGGCCGCCCTCGCCACCGGGAACGTGGTCAGCGAGAGCGCGGTCCGCAGCGCCGCCCGCGAACTGGGCCTCGGCCGCGGGCGGATCGCCGCCACCACCGTCTCCCCGGTCGGCACCGCGTGGACCGACCTGCCCGCCCCGCTGCTGCTCACCGACCTGGACGCCCGGCTGCGCAGTCTGGAGGGCCGACCGCCGCGGCTGATCCGGGCCCGGATCGCCGCCGAGTCCGTGCACGTGGTGGAGCTCTCCGCCGTCGAGGACGTCCGCTACGACGCGGCCGAGCAGCGCCTGGAGGCCGCCGTCCGGGACGCCGCCGGCAACCCGGCCACCCTCGCCGCCACCTACGACCCGGCCTGTCCCGGCGCCCTCGACACGCTCGCCGCGGCCCTCGCCTCCGGCACCGTCACCCACGTCAGCGCCACCGTCGGACGCGTCGCCGGCCGTACCGTGCTGGAGCCCGTGGCGCTGCTCGCGGGCACCGCCGTGGTCGTCCCCGACCTGGCGCCCGGCGGCGGCTCCGGCACCCTCGCCCCCGCCGC
>NZ_JBEYFP010000652.1:0-3338 GCF_040634455.1 Kitasatospora sp. NPDC007106 | reverse complement strand
CCGTACCGCGCGCAGGAGCTGCCCGGCTGCCCGTCGACCACGGTGCTGCTGGTCTGCCCGAGGGACTTCTCCAACCGGCCGACCGCGGCCGCGGCCGCCCTGCTGCGGGTCGCCGACGACCCGGCCCTCGGCCTGGACGGCGACCAGCGCCACCACCTCACCCGCCTCGCCGCCGACCTCGACCCCCGCACCACCCGCGACCTGACCGGCCGCACCCGCACCTGAAGGACCCGCACCTGAAGGACCCGTACCTGAAGGACAGCCCCTCAGCCGGTGGCCTCG
Source organism: Kitasatospora sp. NPDC007106 (assembly GCF_040634455.1). Lineage (NCBI taxonomy): Bacteria > Bacillati > Actinomycetota > Actinomycetes > Kitasatosporales > Streptomycetaceae > Kitasatospora > Kitasatospora sp. NPDC007106. The sequence goes on along the minus strand of NZ_JBEYFP010000652.1, from coordinate 3,056 downwards.
ACGTGGCTCGGCCGGCCGTCGCGCAGCACCGTGCGGCCGAGCCGCTCCGCCTCCGCACGGTGCATCAACTCCCGTCTCCCGTCCGGGTGGTGCACCACGCAGGAGTGCCACGGGGTGGTCCACGGGTCGGCCGTGTCGAGCAGCCGCAGGCCGAACTTCTCGGCGCCGGCCCGCTGCGGATGGATCGAGAGCCGGACGGCGCGCGGATGGTGCTCCTCGATCAGGGCGCCCCAGGCACGGCTGCGCCGGACGACCTCGTACGCGCGGCGCCGGCACTCCCGCTGCAGGGCGGAGCGGGTGCCGGTGAAGCCGACGGTGTCGTCGAGCAGGAAGCGGGTGATGCCGCGGTACAGCGCCAGGGTGTCCGGATCGCTGCGCACCTCGGCCCGCAGCTCCTCCAGCGCCGGGGCGTACCGGTCGTCGACCAGGGCGCGCTTGGCGTCGTACGGCAGGTCGCCGAGGACGTCGCGCAGGTCGAAGAGGGAGAGCCGGCGCAGCCCCTCGCGGCGGACGACGGCGGCGAGTTCGTCGGCGTACTCGTCGATGTGCGCGTCCGGCACCCCGACGAGGTCGCCGAAGACGTGGCCGTCCGAGCAGATCACCAGGCGGGCGCCCGGCGGGTGGACCCGGGCGACCTCGGCGCAGAGCCCGTCCAGGAAGGCGAGGGAGAGCCGTTCGCCCTCGTCGGGCAGGTGGCCGAGCACCTTCACCGGGCTGGGCGACTTGCAGGGGAAGCCCGGCAGGGTGAGGACGACCGGCTCCCCGGCGGCCACAAAGCCGGCGATCCGCCGCAGTTGGGCCGGGAAGGCGGCGGCGGGCAGGTCGGGGGCGCCGTCGCAGGAGCGCCGGTGCGGGAGCAGCAGCTCCAGGACGGCTGCGCTGGTGCGCTCGACCGCGGTCGGGAGCGGGGAACGGGGCTGTCCGGGGCGGGGCGGGGCGGTGAGGGTGCCGGCGGGCGGCATGCGGGACTCCGGGTGTGGTCGGGGGGTGGTCGGGGTGCGGCGGGTGGTCCGGTCGTCGTGCGGCCGGGATCAGAGCCGGCGGTCGTACGCCACCGGGAGGCGGTCGACGCCGCGGGCGAGGACGGCGGGGATCCACTCGACGGCGTCGAGGTCGCCGGCCGGGCGCAGGCCCGGCAGCCGGGCGAGCAGGGTGCCGAGGGCGATCTGCAGTTCGGTCCGGGCGAGCGCGGCGCCGGGGCAGAAGTGCGCGCCGTGGCCGAAGGCCAGGTGGGCGTTGGGTGTGCGGCCGAGGTCGAGCGTGTCGGCGTCGGGGAACTGCGAGCCGTCGCGTCCGGCGGCCGCCAGCGAGACGATCACCGAGTCGCCGGCCGGGACGCGGGTGCCGTGCAGGTCGCTGTCCTCGGCGAAGAAGCGCCAGGTGGTGAGCTCGAACGCGCCGTCGTGGCGCAGCAGTTCCTCGACGGCCCGGGGCAGCAGCGCGGGTTCCGCCCGCAGCCGGTCCAGTTGGCCGGGGTGGCGGAAGAGCGTCATCAGCATGGTGGAGATCTGGTTGGTGACCGGTTCCTGGCCGGCGACGAGGAGTTGGAAGACCATCGAGTCCAGCTCCTCGCGGGTCAGCGCGCCGTCGTCGTGCGCGGCGACCAGCCGGGCCAGCAGATCCCCGTCGGCGGGCGCGGTCCGCTTCGCCGAGACCACCTCGGCGATGTACCCCTGGAGCGCCCGCAACCGGGCCTCGTAGGCGGGCCGGCCCGGGTCCTCGGGGCCGACCGGCTGGACGACCTTGCCCCAGTCCCGGTCGAAGCGGTCCGCCAGCTCGTCGGGCAGTCCGATCACCTCGGCGAGCACCAGGAACGGGAACCGGGCGGCGAACCCGGCGACCAGGTCGGCGCCGCCGGTGGCCGGCAGCGCGTCGACCAGCCGGTCGGCGAACTGCTGGAACCGCGGCCGGAGTCCGGCCACCCGGCGGGGCGCGAAGGCGTCGCCGAGCAGGGCGCGCATCGCGGTGTGCCGGGGGGCGTCCTGGTGCAGCAGGTGGACCTGCAGCTGCGAGTGCTGCGGTTCGGGCATGATCGAGGCACGCCGGCGCCAGGCCGCGTTGCCGAGGGCGTGGTTCTTGCCCAGCCGCGGATCGGTGAGGGCGTCCCGGGCGGCCGCGTAGCCGGTGACCAGCCAGGCGGCGACACCGCTCGGGAAGCGGACCCGGTGCACCGGCCCGGCCTCCCGCAGCCGCTGGTAGAGCGGGTACGGGTCGCGCTTGTACGCCCGGCCGGACAGCGGCACCGGGTCGGGCAGCGGCGCCGGCTCGCGCAGCGGCATCGGCTCGGGCAGCGGCACGGCGGCCGACGGCGTTGCCGGGCCGGGCAGGGCGCGCCCGGCGAACGGGCAGACGGGCTCGGGTACGGGCATGGCGGAACTCCTCCGGAAGCGGCGGACGGTCAGGACGTGGATCGCCCGGGGACAGCGAGCAGGACGACCGCCGCCCCGGCGCAGGCCGCGGCCGCGGCCAGCCCGGTGCGCGGGCTTCCGGCAGCGGCGCCGGCGGTGGCCAGGGCCGGGCCGAGGGCGAACCCGAGGCTGCGGGCGAGTTGGACGGTGGAGCCGGCGGCACCCATCCGCCCGGGCGGGGCGGCGGCGAGCGCCAGGGCCTGCACCGGCCCGCCGTACAGACCCATGCCGCAGCCGGCGAGGGCGAGCCGCCAGGCGGTGTCCTGCGGGGTGCCGTCGGCGCCGAGCAGGAGCAGCAGTCCGGCGGTGGCGACGGCCGCGCCGGTGCGGGCCGTCCGCCGGGTGCCGAGGCGGTCGGCGATCCGTCCGCCGGCCCGTCCGGCCAGCGCCATCGCGAGCGGGAAGCAGAGCAGGGTCAGGCCGGTGGCGGTGGCACTGGCGGCGGTGTCCCGCTGGAGGCGCAGCGCGGTGAGGTACTGCATGGCGGCGACGCCGGCCGCCAGGGCCGCCACCGCGCCGTGCACCGGGGCCAGCAGCGCGGACGTCGCCCGTCCGGCCGGGCGGCGCAGCCACACGGCCGCGGGGAGGACGGCAGCGGCGGCCAGCGGCAGCAGCGTCCACCGGCCGGGGGCGAGGGTGAGGGCGAGC
>NZ_JBEYFP010000651.1:0-3340 GCF_040634455.1 Kitasatospora sp. NPDC007106 | reverse complement strand
CCACGCTGGAGTTCCGGGTCGGCCGGGAGGCGGAGGCGCGCAGCCTGCGGGTGCTCGCCACCGCCGTCCCCGGCCTCGACCGCTCCACCGCCGTCGCCGTCCGCGGCGTGGTGCAGGACGTCACCGGCCGGCGCCGCGCCGAGCAGGCCCTCGCCGGCACCCGGACCCGGCTCGCCGAGCAGCGCCGCCGCGCCGACACCGAGCACCGGGCCGTCGTCGCCCTGCAGCGCGCCCTGATGGACGCCCCGGCCGGCCCGCCCACCCCCGGACTGCGCACCGCCGCCCGCTACCTGCCCGCCGGGCGGGGCAACAAGGTCGGCGGCGACTGGTGGGACGTCCTCGCCCTGCCCGACGGCACCGTGCTCGTCGTGGTCGGCGACGTCTCCGGCCACGGCCTGCCCGCCGCCGCCGGCATGGCCAACCTGCGGCACGCCCTGCGCGGCCTCGCCTACACCGGCGCACCGCCCGAGGAACTGCTCGCCCGGCTCAACCGGATGCTCTGCCACGAACGCGGCAACTACACCGCCACCGCCGTCTGCGGCCGCCTCGACCCGGCCGCCCGCACCCTCGACTGGGCCCGGGCCGGCCACCTGCCGCCCGTCGTCACCCGCGGCGGCGGCGAGGCCCGGCTGCTGGAGATGCCCGACGGCATGCTCCTCGGCGCGGTGCCCGGCGCCCGCTACCGCCCCGCCCGGCTGCGCCTGGAACCCGGCGACACCCTGCTGCTCTACACCGACGGCCTGGTCGAGCGCCGCGGCGGCGACCTCGGCCGGGGCGTGCACCGCCTGGTCGAGGCACTGCGCGACTACCGCGCCGACGACATCGAGGGCTGCCTCGACCACGTGCTGCGCCGCCTCGGCGCCCCCAACCCGCTCGACGACACCTGCCTGGTCGGACTGCGCCTGGCCTGACCGGGGCCGCCGGCGCGGCGCCGCCGGAGCGCTGCCGGGGACGGCGGCCCGCGCCGACCTATGGTGGAGGTGAGCACCCCCTCGTACGGGAGGAGCCGGCGATGGACGCCGACACTGCGGCGCACGGCGGACCCGCGGGCGCCGACCAGCTGACCGTCTCCGTGGACCGGTCGGCCGGCCGCTGGGTGCTGGCGCCGGCCGGCGAGCTCGACCACGACAGCGCCGAGCCGTTCCGGGAGGCCCTCGACGGGGCGCTCCGCGACCCCCCCGACCTGGTCGTGGTGGACTGCTCCGGCCTGTTGTTCTGCGACTCCACCGGGCTGAACCTGCTGCTGCGCGCCCGGCTGTCGGCCCAGGCGGACGGTGGCGAGGTGGTGCTCGCCGCCCCCACCGCGATGGTGCGGCGGATGCTGGAGATCACCGGCGCCGGCGAGATCTTCCGGGTGGTCGACAGCACCGCCGAGGCGGGGCCCGGACCGGGCGGCGGTGGATGACCGGGCCCTTGGGGCCGGCCGGGCAGGTGCGGCGGCTGGCCCTGTACGAGTCCCGCGGCGCGGTGCAGCACTGCCGGGACTTCACCCGCGAGGCCCTGCACGACTGGGGCTGGCTGCCCGCGGTCGACGGCGAACGCCTGGCGGTGGCCGAGGACGTGCTGCTGATGGTGAGCGAACTGGTCACCAACGCCTGCCTGCACGCCGGTGGGCCGCGCGAACTCGTCCTGCAGCGCACCGGCGGCGGACTGCGGGTCGAGGTGTCCGACGACAGCGTCGACCTGCCCGTGCTGCAGACCGACCGCCCGCGGTCCTCGCCCGGCGGGCACGGACTGCGGGTGGTGGACCGGCTGGCCGCGTCCTGGGGCAGCGTGCCGCGCCCGCCCGGCAAGACCGTGTGGCTGGAGGTCGAGCAACCGGTGGACGACCGCTGAGCGCACCCGCCCGCCGCCCGCGGCGGAGACGGCGCCCCGGAGGCGGAGCGCCCGGCCCGCCGGCGGTGGCAGAGTGGACGTGGAAGACACCCGTCCGGACGTGCCGCACCGTGCCGAGGACGACGATGAACCGACCGATCCCGCCCGAACACCACCGCACGGCCGACCACCGGCAGCCCCGCCGGGACGGCCCGCAGGCTGCGCCGCATCACCCGCCGGGCGAGGCCGAGCTGGCCGGTGGAGAGCAGGGTGAGCCCGCAGCAGACCGGGCCGGAGGGCAGTCGCACCTCGAAGCCCAGGTGCTCCAGCACCTCGACGGCGGCCCGGGCCGGCTCCGGGTCGAGCAGTTCCGCCATGCTGTCCGGCCAGAGCAGCACCGGCTGCGCACCGGGTTGGACGGGGTGTGCGGCGCGCCACCGGCGGAACCAGGCGGTGAAGGTCTGCTCCGGCAGTGCGGGCAGGCTGCGCCGGGGGTCGATCCCGCCGAGCCGTTTGAGTGCGGCGCCGCCCGGCCCGGACCGCAGCAGCCGGCCGGCGAGCCGCGGGGCGAGTGCGGCGCCGCGCAGCCACAGCGGCAGCCAGCCGAGCGCGAGGTGGGAGGCCGGGCGCGGCCGCCACCGGTAGTGGCGGTGCAGGAACTCGGCCTTGTAAGTCGCCATGTCGACATGGACCGGGCAGTCGCTCGCGCAGCCCTTGCAACCGAGGCAGAGGTCGAGCGCCTCGCGGACCTCCTCCGAACGCCAGCCGTCGGTGACGAGTTCGCCGCGCAGCATCTCGGCGAGCAGCCGGGCCCGGCCGCGGGTGGAGTGCCGCTCCTCGCCGGTGGCCATGTAACTCGGGCACATCACACCGGAGGAGGTGTCCACGCAGGCGGCGACGCCGACGCAGCGGTGCACCGCCTTCAGCAGGCTGCCGCCGTCCTCCGCGAGGGGCAGCGTGACCGGCAGGTCCCGGCCGGGGAAGCGCAGGTCGGCGTCGAGCGGCCGGGGGTCGACCAGCACCCCCGGGTTGAGCAGGCCGTCCGGGTCCCAGACGCCCTTGAAGCGGCGGAACAGCTCCAGGACCTCCGGCGGGTACATCCGGGGCAGCAGCTCGGCCCGGGCCTGGCCGTCGCCGTGCTCGCCGGAGAGCGAGCCGCCGTACGAGACGCACAGGTCCGCCGCCTCCTCCAGGAAGGCGCGGAAGGCGGGCAGCCGGGCGGGATCGGTGAGCGGGAAGTCCAACCGCAGGTGGACGCAGCCCTCGCCGAAGTGCCCGTACGGGACGCCGCGCAGCCGGTGCCGGGCGAGCAGGCCGCGCAGCGCGCGCAGGTAGTCGCCGAGGTGCTCGACGGGGACGGCGGAGTCCTCCCAGCCGGGCCAGGCCTCGCCGCCGCCGGGGAGCCGGGTGACGATGCCCGCGCCGGTCTCCCGGATCCGCCACAGTGCGCGCTGCTCGGCGGGGTCGGTGACCACCATGGCGGTGGCGCGGGCCCTCGCCGAGGCCGTCCGGCGGGCCGGCCGCG
>NZ_JBEYFP010000650.1:0-3348 GCF_040634455.1 Kitasatospora sp. NPDC007106 | reverse complement strand
GGCCCGGCTGGCCGACGGGAACGCGGACGTCCGCGCCGAGGGCGGCTTGCGGCTGCCCGCCCGGAAGGGCAGCGGCCAGTCCGCGGCGGGCCCGCGGTAGTCCTGCTCGGCGGCCGCGTGCAGCGTCCAGTGCGGGTCGTACAGGTGGGTGCGGCCGATCGCGCAGAGGTCGGCGCGCCCGGCCAGCAGGATGGAGTTCACGTCGTCGTAGGAGGCGATCGCGCCGACCGCGATGACGGCGGCGCCGGCGGCGGCCGCGACCTCGTGCCGGATCCGGTCGGCGAACGGCGTCTGGTAGGAGCGGCCGTAGGCGGGGCGCTCGTCCTTGGTGACCTGGCCGGAGGAGACGTCCACGGCGGCCGCGCCGTGCGCGACGAAGGCGCGGGCGATCTCCACGGCGTCGTGCTCGGTGTTGCCGTCGGGCGCCCAGTCGGTGGCCGAGATGCGCACGATCATCGGCCGTTCGGCCGGCCAGACGGCGCGGACGGCGTCGAAGACCTCCAGCGGGTAGCGCAGCCGGTTCTCCAGCGAACCGCCGTACTCGTCGGTGCGGCGGTTCGCCAGCGGCGACAGGAAGGACGAGAGCAGGTAGCCGTGCGCGCAGTGCAGTTCGAGCAGGTCGAAGCCGGCCTCGGCGCCGCGCCGGGCCGCCGCGACGAAGTCGGCGGTGATCCGGTCCAGGTCCGCCCGGGTCACCTCGCGCGGGGTCGCCGAGCCCGGCCCGTACGGCAGCGGCGAGGGGCCGACGACCGGCCAGTTGCCCTCCGCCAGCGGGTCGTCCATGCCCTCCCACATCAGCCGGGTGGAGCCCTTGCGCCCGGCGTGGCCGAGCTGCAGGCCGATCCGGGCGGAGCTCTGCCCGTGCACGTAGGAGACGATCCGGCGCCAGGCGTCTCGCTGCCCGTCCGTCCACAGGCCGGTGCAGCCGGGGGTGATCCGGGCGTCCTCGGAGACGCAGACCATCTCGGTCATGACGAGGCCCGCGCCGCCCATCGCCCGGGAGCCGAGGTGGACGAGGTGGAAGTCGCCGGGCACGCCGTCGACCGCGGAGTACATGTCCATCGGGGAGACCACGACGCGGTTCTTCAGCTCCAGCTGCCCGATCCGGAACGGCTGGAACATCGCCGGGACGGCCCCGGCCCCGGCGGAGCCCTGCGCCGCCGCGAAGCCGGCGGCGACCCGGTCGGCGAAGTCGCCGTCGCGCTCGCGCAGGTTGTCGTAGGTGATCCGGCGCGAGCGGGTCAGCAGGTTGAAGCAGAACTGGGTCGGCTCCTGGCGGACGTACATGCCGATGTTCTCGAACCACTCCAGCGAGGCCTGCGCGGCCCGTTGGGTGGACTCGACGACCGGCCGCCGCTCGGCCTCGTACGCCGTCAACGCCTCGTCGAGGCCGGGGTGTTCGTGCAGGCAGGCGGCGAGCGCGAGGGCGTCCTCCATGGCCAGCTTCGTCCCCGAGCCGACGGAGAAGTGCGCGGTGTGCGCGGCGTCCCCGAGCAGGACGAGACCGCCGTGGTGCCACCGCTCGTTGCGCACGGTGGTGAAGTTCAGCCACTTGGAGTTGTTGGCGAACAGCCGGTGGCCGTCCAGCTCGGCGGCGAACAGCTCCCGGATCCGGTCGACGGCCTTCTCGTCCGAGGTGCCGGGCGGGAACTCCTCGCCCTCGGTGGCGTCGAAGCCGGCCCGGCGCCAGACGTCCTCGTGCATCTCCACGATGAAGGTCGAACCGGCGTCGGAGTACGGGTAGCCGTGGACCTGCACGGTGCCCCACTGCGTCTGCTTGACGAAGAACTGGAACGCCTCGAAGACCAGGTCCGTGCCGAGCCACATGTACTTGTTGCGCCGGGTGTCCAGCGCGGGCCGGAACTCCTCGGCGAACGCCTGCCGCACCCGCGAGTTGGCGCCGTCCGCGGCGACCGTGAGGTCGTACGAGGCGAGCAGCTCGGCCGTGTCGGGCGCCGCGGTGCCGAAGTGCAGCTCGACGCCCAGGTGGCGGCAGCGGTCCTGGAGCAGGCGCAGCAGCTCCCGGCGGCCCAGGGCGGCGAAGCCCTGGCCGCCGACGGTGTGGCTGCCGCCGTCGAGGTGGATGTCGATGTCCGTCCAGCGCGCGAAGCGGTCGGCCATCGCGGCGGCGAACTCCGGGTCGGCGTTCTCGATGCCGCCGAGCGTCTCGTCGGAGAACACCACGCCGAAGCCGAAGGTGTCGTCCGGCGCGTTGCGCTCCCAGACGGTCACCCGGTGGGCCGGGTCGAGCTGCTTCATCAGGGCGGCGAAGTACAGGCCGCCGGGCCCGCCGCCGACGATCGCGATCCTCACGCGCTGGTCCTCTCAGTGCTCGGCGGCAGGCGCGGCGGCCTGCTCGTCGTCGACGATCCTGCGCAGCACGAAGCGCTGCAGCTTGCCGCTGGTGTTGCGCGGCAGGGCCTCGCAGAACCGCACCTCACGCGGGTACTTGTAGGGCGCCAGGATCCGCTTGACGTGGTCCTGGATCTCCTTGGCCTTCGCGGCGTCGCCGGTGACGCCCTCGCGCAGCACGACGAAGGCGCAGACGACGGAGCCGCGCTCGGTGTCCGGCTTGGCGACGACCCCGGACTCCACCACGTCCGGGTGGGTGTCGACGGCCGCCTCGACCTCGGGGCCGCCGATGTTGTAGCCGGAGGAGACGATCATCGCGTCGCTGCGTGCCCGGTAGTAGAAGTAGCCGTCGGCGTCCCGGTGGAAGAGGTCCCCGGTGACGTTCCAGCCGTCCACCACGTAGTCGTACTGGCGCGGGTCGTCGAGGTAGCGGCAGCCGACCGGGCCGATCACGGCCAGCCGGCCGACCTCGCCGGGGCCGAGCTCGCGGCCGTCGACGTCGAGGACGGCGGCCCGCCAGCCCGGCACCGGTCTGCCGGTGGCGCCGGGGCGGATGTCGTCGCCGGCCGCCGAGACGAAGATGTGCAGCAGCTCGGTGGCGCCGATGCCGTCGATGACCCGCAGCCCCAGCCGCTCGTGCAGCGCCTCCCAGGTCGTCCGCGGCAGGTGCTCGCCGGCGGAGACCGCCGCCCGCAGCCCGGCGAGCCGGTGCTCCTGCCCGCCCCGCAGGATCGCCCGGTACGCGGTCGGGGCGGTCGCCAGCACGCTGACGCCCTGCTTCTCGACGAGCTCGGCCAGCTGCAGCGGCGTCGCCGACTCGGTCAGCAGCGCGCAGGCGCCGGCCCGCAGCGGGAAGACGACCAGCATGCCCAGGCCGAAGGTGAAGGCCAGCGGCGCCGAACAGGCGACCGTGTCGCCCGGGCCGAGGCCGAGCAGCCCGCGGCCGCCCGCCAACTGCGTTTCAACCACCGCAGCCTGGGCCCGGAGTACCAGAGC
>NZ_JBEYFP010000649.1:0-3359 GCF_040634455.1 Kitasatospora sp. NPDC007106 | reverse complement strand
GCTGGGGCTGCAGCCGCGCCGACGTCACCGTCCCCGCGGAGGCGGAGGGCGCGCTCGCCCTGGCCCGGGTGCTCGGCTACACCGACCGGATGCAGAACATGGCCAAGCGGCTCGGCCGGGCACCGGCACTGCCGGACGGGCTGACCGTCCGTCCGATCGGCGCGGCGGAGTACCCGCAGTGGCTGGCCGCCGCGAGAGCCGGCTACCTGCACGACCTGCGCTCCTCGGGCCTCACCGCGCAGCAGGCCGAGGCCAAGGCGGAGGCCGACCACCGCCAGGTCCTGCCGCAGGGGCCGGACACCCCGGGCGTCGCACTGCGCCGGCTCGTCGACGGCGACGGCCGCGCGCTCGGCAGCCTCTGGCTGCACCTGCGCCAGGAGGTCTCGCCGGAGGGCCGCCCGCTGGCCTGGGTGATGGTGGTGGAGGTCGACGAGGAGCACCGCGGCCGGAGCCTCGGCCGCGCCCTGATGCTGGCCGCCGAGCACGAGTGCCTCGCGGCGGGCGTGCACGACCTCGGGCTCAACGTCTTCAGCAGCAACACGGTGGCCGTCGGCCTGTACGCCTCGCTCGGCTACCGGATCACCCGGCGGGTCCTCGGCAAGCAGCTGCTCTGATGACGTCGGCCGGCCGGGCCGGCGGCCCCGCCGGGTGCGGGGGTCAGCCCCGGTTCTTCTCGATCAGCTCGACGATCCGGGCGCGCAGCCCCTCCTGGCTCTTGCCGCCGTCCAGCCGCTGCCCGGCGATCACGTAGGTCGGGGTGCCGGTGACCCCGATCGCCCGGCCCTCGGCCTGGTCGGCGTCGACCAGCAGGGTGTGCCGCCCGTCGATCAGCGCGGTGTCGACCTCGTCCGCGTCCAGCCCCAGGTCGGCGGCGACGGCCAGCAGCGTCTTCTCGCCGTCCCGGCCGAGCTCCTCGGTCCGCTCCAGCAGGGCCTCGACGTACGCCCAGCCGTTGCCCTGGGCGAACGCCTCCTCGGCGGCCTGGGCGGCCGCGTACGCGTGCTTGTTCTTCTCCAGCGGGAAGTGCCGCAGCTCGATCCGGAACTCGTCGCCGTAGCCGGAGCGCAGCGCCCGGACGTCGTCCAGGGCGGTGCGGCAGTCGGGGCACTGCAGGTCGCACCAGAATTCGAGGCGGGGGAGGGAGGCGTCGGTCATGCCCCCAGTCTTTCATCCGCGGGGGCCGTGCCAGGCCGCCTCGGACCGCTGGGCGCCGGGCGGGCGGCCGGTCAGCCCGCGGCCACCGCCTCGGCCTCGGCGGAGCGCTGCCGGGCGCGGTACGCGGCGACGTGCAGCCGGTTGCCGCAGGTGCGGCTGTCGCAGTAGCGGCGCGAGCGGTTGCGGGAGAGGTCGACGAAGACGCGCTCGCAGTCGGGGGCCTCGCAGCGCCGCAGCCGCTCGCGCTCGCCGGCCATCACGATGAAGGCGAGCGCCATGCCGAGCTCGGCCGCGAGGTGGTCGCCGATCGCGGCGTGCGGGGCGAAGTAGTGGATGTGCCAGTCGTGGTGGTCGTGGTTGGTCAGCCGCGGCGTGGTGCCGGCCGCCGCGACCACCGCGTTCACCAGCTCCGCGGCCTCCTCGGTGGAGCGCGCGGAGAACACCTCGCGCAGCCGGCCGCGCAGCAGCTGCACCGAGGCCAGGTCGGCGCCGGTCAGCGAGTCGATCTCGCTGATCTCCTGCTTGACCACGAACGCGCCGAGCGCGGCGGTGTCCGGCAGCTGCTCCGAGCCGCACGCCTCCGGGGCGGTGTTGAGCAGCTCGACCAGAATGCTCAGCGCGCACTCGGTGTCATGGGTGATCAGCACGTCGGCTCCTCGCGCGGCGGGGGCCCACCGGCCCCTCGTCGGTCGTCACCCGCGACTCTACCGGGCCGCGCCGTCCGAGCGAAGGAAAGCGCCCGGCGGTACGGCCGGCCACCCTTGTGGATGGCCGGCCGTACCGCCGGGCGCCACACCGTCGGGCCGGGCGGGCCCGTCGGTGACCCCGAGACCGCCGGTGGTGCGTGGCGGCAGGTGCGACCGTGCCCCCGAGTAGGACGGACGCAGTGGGCGTGGCCGCGCCGAGGCGGGCCCGCCGCAGCGAGGTCAGCTTTCGGCGAGGATGTGGGACAGCTCCCGATCGAGGTCGAAGTGACGGTGTTCGGTGCCGGGCGGCACGGCGGCGTCGGTGCGCTTGAGGAACGACTCGAGCGCCCGCGCCGGGGCTTCCAGCAGGGCTTCTCCTTCCGGAGAGCTCAGGGCGATGCAGACGACCCCCTGACCGTGGCTGCGCGAGGGCCACACCCGCACGTCGCCGGTCCCTGTCGGACGGTGCAGCCCCTCCGCGAGGAGATCACGGGCGAACACCCACTCGACGGTCTCGTCGGCACCGGTGTGGAAGGTGGCGTGCACGGCATAGGGGTCCGAGGTGTCGTAGCGCAGGCCCGCGGGGACGGGCAGGGAGGACTCGCTGGACACGATGAGGCGCAGGTGCAGCTCGCAGCTGACCGTGGTGTTCATAAGCGCCAGGGCCTTTCGCTCAGTGTGCGCTCGGGGAATCGCACGTCGGCGAACGGACCATCCCACCCGAAAGCCCGGTGTAAACCCCTCTGTCCCGATTCAACGCCGTGTCGTACCCCTTCCGGCGCATTGCGGAATCGGCGGCGGCGGGGAGTCGGGCCCCGTACCGGCGGGTATCTCGGGTACTTTTCCCGCATGGCTGTACGAAACGACAATCCTGACCGGGTCGAGGACGGGGCACCCATGGCGTCCGACGGTGGCGAGGGCGGGAGCGGGGACGGCGAGGAGCGGGACGGCGGGGGCCGGCCGCTCGGTTCGCGGGCCCCGGCGTTCATCCGCCGGTCGCGGCCGCTGCACCTGAGCTGGCAGGTGGTGGTCTTCCTGGTCGGCCTGGCCGTGGTCGGGCTCGGTGTCGTCCTGCTGCCGCTGCCCGGCCCCGGCTGGGTGGTCATCTTCCTGGGGATGGGCATCTGGGCGACCGAGTTCGTCTGGGCCCAGCTGGTGCTGCGCTGGACGCGGCGGAAGGTCGCCGAGGCGGCCGAGCGGGCGCTGGACCCGAAGGTGCGCCGCCGCAACATCACGCTGACCGTGATCGGCCTGGTGATCATCGGTGCGCTGCTCGGCTGGTACCTGTGGCAGTACGGCGCGGTGCTGCCCTGGGACCTGCACTGACCGGGAGGGTGTTCGGAGCACCCCCGCGGATGGGGTAATGTTTTCCCTGCACCCGGGCGATTAGCTCAGCGGGAGAGCACTTCGTTCACACCGAAGGGATCCCGTTCACCGGTGTCGTCGAGCAGCTGTTCTTCCCCGAGGGCTCCACCGTCGACGTCGGCACCGCGATCATCGCGGTGGCGGTCGAGGGTG
>NZ_JBEYFP010000648.1:0-3360 GCF_040634455.1 Kitasatospora sp. NPDC007106 | reverse complement strand
ACCGCGCGGGGCCGCCCTCCCCGCCGCCCACACCGGACCGGTCCCGGTCCGCGTCGCCGCGCTGCTGGCCCCCGCCCCGCGGGCCCCCCGCGGCCGCCTCCTCCACCTGGTCGTGGCCGGCCTGCTCGCCGTCGTCGGCACCACCGCCGCCACCGGCCTCGGCTCCGCCTACGACCTCCACGAGTACGTCGAACAGGGCCAGGCCACCACCTCCCCGGCCGGCCGGTGACCGACCCGCTGGACGCGGCCGAACGACTCGCCCGGCGCGTCCGCGACGCCCTCACCGCGGCGGGTCTGCCGGTGGTCGACCCCGGACCGGACGAGGAGCCCGCCAGCGGCGGCGCCCAGGTCCGGGTCGACACCTGGAACCGGCACTTCTTCGGCCTGGCACCCGAGGTGGTCGTCACCTGGTGGACGGGCCCGCAGCTGCGGGCCGACATGGTCGCCGCGGTGATGCGCAAGGACCTCGAACACCCGTCGGTCCGACGCTCCGGCGGGACGCACGAGGCCATGTGCGCGGCCCTCCTCGCCGTCCTGACGAGCGCGGGCTTCACCGCCCGGGAGCACGACAACGACATGGCCCCCTTCAACGTCCGCGTCCTCGCCGGACCCGCGGACGGCTGACCTCCCGGGCCGGGGCCCGCGTCCCACTGCCGCTATCCGTTCTCCGCCCGGTACGGGCGCGCCCGGTCGCGCAGCACCCGGCGGGCCGCCACCCCGGCGGCGAGGTGGCAGGCCAGACCGACCGGGACGGCCACCAGCGGGACCTTGGTGCCGAGCCACAGGTGGAACCCGAGGCCGCCGGCGACCAGGGCGAGGGCCCCGATCCGCAGGGCACGGTTCGCCCGCAGGGCCGCGGTCATGCGGGCGAACCCGGGTTGACCGCCTGCACGTAGTGGATCCAGGGGCGCAGGTCGCCCGTCCGGACCTCGGTGAAGCCGGCCTGCTCCACCAGCGGCCGCAGCAGGTGGACGGGGTTGTGCTCCATCACCGGCCCGGTGACGGCACCGACCAGGTGGCGGGCGACCCGACCCGTCGGCGGGCGGAAGTCGGCGAGCAGCAGCCGCCCGCCCGGCCGCAGCACGCGGCGCATCTCGGCGACGGCCCGCTCGCGGACGTCCTCGGGCAGGTGGTGGACCATCAGGCTGCTGGCCACCACGTCGAACTCGCCGTCGCCTGCCGGGAGTTCCTCGGCGATGCCGTCGGTGAAGGTGCAGTGGCGGCGGTCGGCGGCGCTGCGCCGGGCGTGGGCGAGGACCTCGGCGGACGGGTCCACGCCGACCGCGCGGCCCGTCGGGGTGACGGCGTCGGCGAGGCGCAGCGTGAGGTAGCCCGTGCCGCAGCCGACGTCCAGGGCGCGGTCCCCGGGCCGGGCGCCGGCCAGCTCGGCGAGGCGGGTGTAGACGCGGCGGCGGCGTCCGCCGAAGAACACCGCGCCGAAGGCCTCGTAGGCGCGGGCGTGGCCGATGGTCTGTCCGGCCGTGCGGGAGTCCGCCGTGCCGTGCAGGAAGCGTGCGAGTTCCATGCCGGAACCTTTCTTAGTGGCGACTAAGTAACTTCAACTTAGTCGCCACTAAGTTATCTGGCAAGGGGCCGATAGGATGCCGGTGTGCCCGCCCCCCAGCCCGCCCAGAAGGCCACCCAGAAGGCCCGGCGCCCGCGCCTGAGCGCGGAGGACCGCCGGGCGTCGATCCTCGACGCCGCCACCGAGGTCTTCTCCGAACTCGGCTACCAGCGCGGCAAGATGTCCGAGGTGGCCCGCCGGGTCGGGGTCAGCGAGCCGGTCGTGTTCCAGAACTTCGGCTCCAAGGCCGCCGTCTTCGCGGCCGTCCTCGACCACGCGGCCGCGCTCATGTCGGACGGACTACGCTCCTGGGCGGGCCGCTGCCCCACCGTCGGCGCCTGGCTCGCCGAACTCCTCGCCCCCGAGCACCTCGCCCAGGTGCACGCCCGGGGCACCGTCGGCGTGCTCTTCGAGGACGCCATGACCCTCACCAGCGAACCCGAGGTCCTCGACGCGGCCCGCCGCGGCAATCAGACCCTCGCCCGCACCCTCACCGACCTGCTCGAACAGGGCCACGCCGACGGCAGCCTCCGCCCCGACCTCGACCCCGCCGCCGGTGCCTGGTGGCTGATCTCCCTGCTCTCGTCGCAGCGCTTCCGCCAGACCGTCGCCCCCGACCCCACGCACACCGAAACCGCCCTCAGCGCCCTGACCCTGCGGCTACTGGTGGGCGACTCCCCCGCCCCCTGACGGATCGGTCGAAGAACCACGGGGTACGGCCGACCTCCGTGCCGGACCGGCAACGGCGACCGGGCGTTCCCGTCGAGCAGGCGCCGTACCGCCCCTTGCCGGCGCGGTCCGGCGCGACCGCACGGCCGGGTCGGAGGATGCCTCCGCCGCGGTTCGGAACGTCCTGGAAGTGGCGCCGGACCTCGGCCGGGGCGATGTCCGTTCGGAGTCGTCCAGCGGTGTCCGAGGGTCGACGTTCACGGCCCGATGATCGCGTACACGGTGCCGATCGGCACGACCCCTACGGCCCGTCAGTCCCCGCCCGCCGCGGCCGCCCCGACGGCCACCAGGGGATGCGGCGGGCGAGCAGCGCCCCGAGGGCGAGCCAGCCGGCGGCGAGGAGCCAGCCGCCGAGGACGTCCAGCGGCCAGTGCACGGCGAGGTAGACCCGGCTCAGGCCCACCAGGGCGGCGAGGCCGAGGAGCACGGCGGCCCATCGGCGGCGGGTGGCGGGTGGGCGGCCGGTTGCCGCGAGGTGCCGGCTGACCGCCCAGGCGAGCAGGCCGAAGGCGGTGGCCGAGGTGAAGGTGTGGCCGGACGGGAAGGAGAAGCCGCTCGCCGACACGGCCCATCCGGAGGCCGGGGGGCGGGGCCGGCCGGAGCCGTGCATGATCAGGGTCCGCAGCAGTTGGCCGGCGCCGAGCCATCCGAGCGGGGCGAGGGCGACGAGCAGTCTCCGCGGTCCGGCCGGGACGCGGCGTGCCGTGAGCAGCCCGGCCCCGATCACCGCCGCGTACGGGACGAGGGCGCTGCCGAAGGACGTGACCAGGGAGGCCGCGACGCGGGCCGCACCGGGCCGGTGGCTGCCGGACCACTGGACCGCGTCCCGCTCCCAGCCGAACGGCGCCGTGCCGTGGACGGCGAAGAGCACGGCCAGCGCGGTGAATCCGGCCCAGGCTCCGACCAGGACGGCCAGGGCGGTACGGCCACCGCGCCGCGCCGCCGGGGCGTGCGTCCCGGGCGGCTGCTCCTAGGAGCTCGGCGACCTCGAACGCGAACTGATGCTGATCGGGCGCCACCAGGCGATGGGCTCGCTGCGCGCCGACCCCGGCGGCCGCCTGGAGCGC
>NZ_JBEYFP010000647.1:0-3373 GCF_040634455.1 Kitasatospora sp. NPDC007106 | reverse complement strand
CCGGCTGCGCCAGCGCACCGACCGGGCGGCCTTCGCCAAGGCGGCGGGCCCGCAGTCCTGGACGCCCCACCTCCCCCCGGCGTGGGTCCGCCTGGGGCGGGCCGCCCGGTCGGCGGGCGGACTGGCGGTGGAGTCGGACGAGCCGGTGCCGCACCGCTTCGCGTTCCTCGGGGTGCGCCCCTGCGACCTGCGGGCCATCGCCGTCCAGGACCGCGTGCTGCTCGGCGGCCGGCACCGCGATGCGGTCTACGAGGGGCGGCGGACGGGGGCGTTCCTGATCGCGGTCGAATGCACCGAGCCGGGCGGCACCTGCTTCTGCGTGTCCATGGGCACCGGCCCGGCGGCCGGCCCCGGCCACGACCTCGTCCTGACCGAGGTGGCGGACTCCGCGGGCCACCGGTTCTGGATCCGCAGCGGGAGCCCGGAGGGCGCCGAGGTCCTCGCCGAGCTGCCGCTGCGGCCCGCCGACGCACGGACCGTCGGCGCCGCACGTGAGGGGGTCTCCTCCGCGGCAGGACGGATGGGCCGCAGCATGCCGGAGGTGGACCTGCACCGGCTGATGGCCGGCACGCTGGACGCCCCGCGCTGGGACGAGGTCGCCGAGCGCTGTCTGACGTGCGGGAACTGCACGATGGTCTGCCCGACCTGCTTCTGCACCACGACCGAGGACGTCACCGACCTGACCGGCGACCACGCCGAGCGCTGGCGGGTGTGGGACTCCTGCTTCGACCTCGACCACTCGTACCTGCACGGCGGCCCGGTGCGCGCGTCCGCGCCGAGCCGCTACCGGCAGTGGCTCACCCACAAGCTCGGAACGTGGTGGGACCAGTTCGGCTCCTCCGGCTGCGTCGGGTGCGGGCGGTGCATCGTCTGGTGCCCGGTCGCCATCGACATCACCGAGGAGGCGGCGGCCCTGCACGACTGGGCCGGGCTGCGGGCCGGCTCGGACGGAGACGGGGACGGGCGGTCGTGACTCAACCGCAGCCACTGCTGGACGGCCTGTCCGACCTGCACCGGGCCCGCCTGCTCGGACTCGCCGACGACCGCGAATTCCCCGCGGACAGGCGCCTGTTCGACGAGGGCGGGGCGGCCGACCGGTTCTGGCTGCTCCGCTCCGGCGAGGTCGCCCTCGATCTGTACGTGCCCGGGCGCCGGCCGCCGGTGGTCGAGACGGTCGGCGCCGGCCAACTGCTCGGCTGGTCCTGGCTCTTCCCGCCGTACCGCTGGCACCTCGGTGCCCGCTCGCTCGGCCCGGTCCGTGCCTGGGAGTTCCCCGCAGAGCGGGTGCGGGCGCTCTGCGGGGCCGACCCGGAGTTCGGTCTCCGAGTCACCCTGCACTGCGCCGCCGTGATCGCGGAACGGCTCCAGGCCGCCCGACTGCGCCTGGTGGACCTCTACGCACCGGACGGAGGCGGTCCGCCGTGAGCACCGTACCCGTCCCGTACCGGGTGCTCTCGTCCCGGCCGGAGACCTCGGACTGCGTCTCGCTCACCCTCGCCGCGGACGGCGCGTCCCTGCCGGCCTTCTCCCCCGGGCAGTTCGCGATGGTGTACGCCTTCGGCGTCGGCGAGGTACCGATCTCCGTCAGCGCCGTCGGCGACGCGACGGTCACCTTCACCGTCCGCGCGGTCGGCGCCGTGTCGGCGGCGATCTGCCGATCCGCTCCCGGCGGCACCCTCGGCCTGCGCGGCCCGTTCGGCACCTGCTGGAACCTCGACGGGGCGGACGGCTCCGATGTCCTGGTGGTCGCCGGCGGCCTCGGACTGGCGCCGCTGCGGCCGGCCGTGCACCGGCTCCTGGGCAGGGCCGGGCGCCTCACCGTCCTGGTGGGGACACGCACCCCGGCGGACCTCCTCTTCCCCGGCGAACTCGCCCACTGGAGCGACCGGTGCCGGGTGGAGGTGACGGTGGACCGGCCGACTCCGCAGTGGCGGGGCAGCGTCGGGGTGGTGACCGCCCTGCTCGACCGGGTGGCCGTCGGGGCGGGCACCGCAACCGCCCTCGTCTGCGGGCCGGAGGTGATGATGCGACGCACCGCGGATGCGCTGCTCGCACGCGGCATGCCGCCCGAGCGCATCCAGATCTCGCTGGAGCGCAACATGCGCTGCGGAACGGGACACTGCGGCCACTGCCAGCTCGGACCGCTGCTGCTCTGCCGCGACGGCCCGGTGGTCGACTGCGCGGTCTCCCGACAACTGCTCGCGGTAAGGGAGCTGTAGACATGGACGATGCCGACCGGCCGACCCTGGCGGTGTGGAAGTTCGCCTCCTGCGACGGCTGCCAGCTGACCCTCCTCGACTGCGAGGACGAACTGCTGCCGCTCGCCGGACGGGTGAGCATCTCCCACTTCCTGGAGATGAGCAGCGCGGAGGGTACGGGCTCCCGGGGCCCGGCCGGCCTCGAAGGTGCAGGGCCGTACGACCTGTCGCTGGTCGAGGGCTCGATCACCACGGACGAGGACGCCCGGCGCATCCGGCACATCCGCGGCATCTCCCGCCGCCTGGTGACCATCGGCGCCTGCGCGACGGCCGGCGGTGTGCAGGCGCTGCGGAACTTCGCGGACGTCGCCGAGTTCCGCTCCGCCGTCTACGCCCGCCCCGAGTTCGTCGCGACCCTCGGCACCTCCACACCGATCTCGGCGCACGTCCCGGTCGACTTCGAACTGCGCGGCTGCCCGATCAACCGGCTCCAACTGCTGGAGGTGATCACCGCGTACCTGGTCGGCCGCAGACCCAACGTCCCGGCGCACAGCGTCTGCTACGAGTGCAAGATCCGCGGCACCACCTGTGTCACCGTGGCCCACGGCACGCCCTGCCTCGGCCCGGTCACCCACGCCGGGTGCGGGGCGATCTGCCCCACGTACGGGCGCGGCTGCTACGGCTGCTTCGGCCCGGTGGCCGACCCCAATCTGGAGTCGATGGTCCGCCAACTCGGCCGGGACGGCATGTCCGAGCTGGACGTCGTCCGCGTCTTCCGCACCTTCAACGCCGCGGCGCCCGAGTACGGTCCGGTGCCGGAGATCGCCGAAGGGCTCGGCGGGGAGGAACCGCAGTGAGCCACGGGTCGTCGCGGGTCCTGCGGTTGGACGCCCTGGCCAGGGTGGAGGGCGAGGGCGCCGTCCGGCTGCGCCTGAAGGGGGACGAGGTCGTCGCCGCCGAGCTGCGGCTCTACGAGCCGCCCCGCTTCTTCGAGGCCTTCCTCGTCGGCCGGGGACACACCGAGCCCCCGGACCTCACCGCCCGGATCTGCGGGATCTGCCCGGTCGCCTACCAGATGACGGCATGTCAGGCGGTCGAGGCGGCCTGTGGAATCACCGTCGACGGACCGCTCGCGCAGTTGCGCCGGCTGCTGTACTACGGCGAGTGGATCGAGA
>NZ_JBEYFP010000646.1:0-3379 GCF_040634455.1 Kitasatospora sp. NPDC007106 | reverse complement strand
GGGAACGGGCCAGGAACGGGCGGAGCCCGGCGCGGGTGACCAGCCCCTCGCACCGGCCGAAGTGGTCGCGGACGCAAGGACCTCGGCGAGAAGATCGTCGTGCCGTACCCGGTCGAGTCCCTGCTGTCCGGCGTGGAGCGGCACGAGGACCACATGTTCTACCGGCGCACCGTCACCGTGCCCAAGGGCTGGAAGATCGGCAAGGACAACCGGCTGAAGCTGAACTTCGGCGCGGTCGACTACCGGGCGACGGTCTGGGTCAACGGCACGAAGGTGGCCGAGCACACCGGCGGGTACACCGGGTTCGGTGCCGACATCACCGACGCGGTCAAGGGCACCGGCCCGCAGGAGATCGTCGTCGCCGTCACCGACACGGCCGGGGCGAACCAGCCGATCGGCAAGCAGTCCAACACCCCCGGCGGCATCGTCTACACCCAGTCCTCGGGCATCTGGCAGACCGTCTGGATGGAGCCGGTCGCCGCCGCCTCGGTGGAGAGCCTGACCGCCACCCCCGACATCGACTCCGGCACCCTCGCGCTGACCGTCGACTCCCCCGGCGCGCCCGCCGGAACGCTGGTCAAGGCGGTCGCCAAGGACGCCAAGGGCAACACCGTCGGCTCGATCAGCGGGCCCGCCAACACCCTGCTGCACCTGCCGGTGAGCAACCAGCACCTGTGGACGCCCGACGACCCGTACCTCTACGACCTGAAGGTCACCCTGACCGGCGGCGGCTCGACCGACACCGTCAAGAGCTACTTCGGCATGCGGAAGATCGCGCTGGCCGACGTCGGCGGGTACCGGAAGATCGTCCTCAACGGGAAGCCGATCTTCTCGCTCGCCCAGCTCGACCAGGGCTTCTGGCCGGACGGCCTGTACACGGCGCCGAGCGACGCCGCGATCGCCTTCGACCTGAAGACGCAGAAGGACCTCGGCTTCAACGCCGTCCGCAAGCACATCAAGGTCGAGTCGCCGCGCTGGTACTACCAGGCCGACAAGCTGGGCCTGCTGGTCTGGCAGGACTTCGTCTCCGGCGACTACAGCACCGCCGCCGGCCGGCAGGAGTTCGAGGACGAGGGCGCGGCGGAGATGAAGCTGCTGCACAACTCCCCCTCGGTGATCGGCTGGATCGTCTTCAACGAGGGCTGGGGCGAGTGGGACCGGACGGAGACCGGCAAGCTCACCGAGGCGGTCAAGGCGGCCGACCCGTCCCGCCTGGTCAACGCCCACAGCGGGGTCAACTGCTGCGCCTCCAAGGGTGATTCCGGCAAGGGCGACATCATCGACCACCACGACTACGGCAACACCGACCCGGCCTTCCCGGACGCCACCCGGGCCGCCATGGACGGCGAGCACGGCGGCTTCACCCTCCGCTCCCCCGGCCACATGTGGCCCGGCGCCCCGACCGTGATCTACAGCGGTGTGGCGGACAAGGCGGCGCTCACCCAGAAGTACGTCCAGAACACCGAGACCTTCTACCTGGCGGCGGCCGGCGCCGAGCTCTCCGGCTCGGTCTACACCCAGGTCACCGACGTGGAGAACGAGCTCAACGGCCTCTGGACGTACGACCGTCGGCAGATCAAGGTCGACGCCGCCCAGGTCCGCGCGGTCAACCTCAAGGTCATCGCGGCCGGCGCCGCCGCCGGCGCCCGCTCCGAGCTGCACGGCGGCGCTTCCTGGGCGCTCGACGAGGGCACCGGCCCCACCGCCGCCGACCAGGGCCCCAACCACGCCGACCTCACGCTGAACGGCGCCTCCTGGGCGCCGGGCGTCAGCGGCAGCGCCCTGAAGGTCAACGGCCAGGGCCAGTACGCGCAGACCGCCGGCCCGGTCCTCGACACCACCAAGAGCTACTCGGTGTCGGCCTGGGTGACCCTGGACGCCCTGCCCGGCAACTACGCCTCCGCCCTCAGCCAGGACGGCCGGCGCGTCGAGAACCCCTTCTACCTGCAGTACGGCCAGGGGGCGTTCGCCTTCAGCCTGCCCGGCGGCAACCGAGCCCGGCTGCCGATCACCCCGCAGCTCGGCCGCTGGTACCACCTGGTCGGCGTGCACGACGGGGCGGGCAACACCATCCAGCTGTACGTCGACGGCGTCCTCGCCGCGTCCGTGCCCTCCGGCCCGGCCGACGTCAGCACCGGCCCGCTCGCGATCGGCCGCGCCAAGTACAACGGCCAGAACACCGACTTCTGGAACGGTTCGGTCGACCAGGTGCACGCCTACGACCGGGCCCTGACGGCGGCGGAGGTGAGCGCCCTGCACACCGCCGAGACCCCCGCGTAACGGCGGCATCCGGCCCCGGCCCCGGCAGCAGAACCCCGCTGCCGGGGCCGGGCGCATGTCTTCGAAGGCGCTCGGGCGGTCACTCCGGGGGCGCTGGGGGCACCTCCCTGTGGTGCACCCGTGAGCTCTGAGGACGCGCCCGCGGGCCGCACTCGTCCGGACGGCTCGCGGCAGCGGGTCAGGGCGCGGCCGGTCCGAGGGCGGTGCGGGCGGCGGCGAAGAGGCGTGCGCAGCGCTGCGCCATCGCGTCCGCGGACTCCTCGGGGTGCTTGATCCACCAGCGGACCAGGGCGGTGGCCAGGCCGCGCCAGGCGTGGGCGAGGGCGTCCGCGTCGAGCGGGTCCGGTTCGGTCCGGTCCGCCCCGGGGTCGTCGGCGGGGCCGGTCCGGTGGAGGAGGTCGAGGGTGCCGGCCGCGGCGAGGTCGTCGACGGCGGCCCGGTAGCGGGCGGCGAGCCGGGCGGGTTCGCTGTCGGGCGGCAGTGAGCCGTCGTAGAGGACGAACCAGGCCTCGCGCTGCCCCTCCAGTGCGGTGAAGAGGTTGTGCAGCACCCGCAGGGGCGTCGGCGGCCGGTCGTCGCCGTCCGCGGCCATGGCGGTGCGGACGGCCTCCAGCAGCCGGTCGCCGACCGGGGTGAGGCAGGCGAGGTAGAGGTCCTGCTTGGGGCCGAAGTACTGGTGCAGCAGGGTCTTGGTGACGCCGACGCGTGCGGCGACGGCCGCGAGCGAGGTGGCCTCGTAGCCGCGGCGGCCGAACTCCTCGGTGGCGGCCGCGAGGATCTGCCGTTCGCGGTCGGCCCGCGGGACGCCCTTGGTGCCGGCCCGGGAAGGGGGGATTGCCATGCCCTTGATCTTACCCTACGGTAATTTACCGCTTGGTAAGTTCCTGCCACCGCCGCCCGAGGGAGCCCCATGGCCGAGGCCGCCGCACCCCGCACGCACCGCACCCGCTCCTGGTGGGGCTGGGGTTGGGCCGACGCCCACCCGGACGACGCCGAGTGCGTCGCGATGGGCGCCCTCGTCCCCGGCACCCTGGCCCGCCCGCTCCCCCTCCCGCGGATCGCCGACCTGCGGATCGGCCCGCCGGCGGCCACCCCGCCG
>NZ_JBEYFP010000645.1:0-3387 GCF_040634455.1 Kitasatospora sp. NPDC007106 | reverse complement strand
GCACGCCGCGGGTGCGCACTCCGCCCGCCCGGGGGTGCGCGCCCCCGGCTGCGGCGGCTAATCTGCCGCTGGCCGCGCGCCGGTCCCGGGCGAGACCCGTCCGGAGATCACGGTCGACTGAGCGCCCCCTTAGAATGAGCTGCAAATGCCCCGCTTCAGCGTGATCGTCCCCGTCTACCAGGTCGAGGAGTACCTGGCCGAGTGTCTCGACTCGGTGCTGTCCCAGTCGTGCGCGGACTTCGAGCTGATCGCCGTCGACGACCGCTCGCCGGACGGCTGCGGGGCGATGCTGGACGAGGCCGCCGCGCGGGACGCGCGCATCCGGGTGCTCCACCTCGACGAGAACGTCGGCCTCGGCCGCGCCCGCAACGCCGGCCTGGCCGTCGCCGCCGGCGACTACGTGATCTTCCTGGACAGCGACGACACCCTCACCCCCGGCCTGTTGCAGGCGATCGACGAGCGGCTGAGGGCCTGCACCGACCCGGACATCCTGGTCTACGACTACGCGCGCACCTACTGGGACGGCCGCGTGGTCCGCTCCGCCTCCGCCCCGCTGTTCGCCCGCTCCGGCCCCGACGTGTTCGACCTCGACGGCCGCCCCGACCTCCTCGACCTGCTCATGGTGGTCTGGAACAAGGCCTACCGCCGCGACTGGATCGACGCCGAGGGCCTCACCTTCCCCGCCGGGTACTACGAGGACACCCCGTGGACCTTCCCGGCGCTGCTCGCCGCCGGGCGGATGACGGTGCTCGACCGGGTCGGCGTGCACTACCGCCAGCGCAAGCAGGGCGGCAACATACTCGCCACGGTCAGCCGCAAGCACTTCGACATCTTCGACCAGTACGACCTGGTCTTCGCCTTCCTCGACCGGCGGCCCGACCTCGACCGCTGGCGGCCGGTGGTCTTCGCCCGGATGGTGCACCACCTCAACACCGTGGTCAGCCGCCCCGACCGGGTGCCGCCCGGCGACCGCCGGGAGTTCTTCCGCCGCGCCGCCCAGCACTGCGCCCGGCTCCGCCCGGCCGACTACAAGCCCGCCGCCGGCGCCGAGGGCGTGCGCACCGAGCTGCTCAGCCACGGCCACTACCTGACCTACCAGAGCGTCCGGGCCCTCGCCCGGACGCGGCAGCTCGCCGCCCGGGCCGCCCGCCGGGCCAAGCGTGCCGCGAGCGTCCGCGACACCACCCCGGTGCAGGGCCGCCCGGCAGCGCCGCAGGCCGGCCAGGAGGCCCGGCCGGCCCCGTCCGGGCAGTCCGCCGCCCGGACGGACGGCACCGCCTCGGACGTCGGCACCCCCACCGGCTCCTGAGCCCCGTCCCGCCCCCGGCCCGGCTGTAGGCCAGCCAGGGGCAGCCCGCCCGGCGCGCCGACGCGTCCGGCCACACTTGATCACCGCGCACGGTATACAGGACCGGTCGTCGCTCGTTCAGGTGATCCCGAGGGGGTGGGCCCGTGGACTTCCTCACCCGTCTCCCGGTCGTCGGTCCGCTGCTGGCCCGGCTGATGCGCAGTCGCGCCTGGCAGGCCTACCAGCTGTTCGGCGACACCCAGGGCAACCGGCTGGCGGGCGCCGTCACCTTCTTCGGCTTCCTCGCGCTCTTCCCGCTGCTCACCGTGGCCCTGGCGATCGCCGCGGCGGCCCTCTCCCAGCAGCGCGTGGACGAACTCCAGAAGGACATCGCCGACCAGGCCTCCGGCCTCTCCGACGCGATCGACCTGAACTCCCTGGTGGACAACGCGGCCACGGTCGGCGTGATCAGCGGCGTGGTGCTGCTGCTCTCCGGACTCGGCTGGGTGGAGACCATGCGCGGCTCGGTCCGGGCGATCTGGCGGCTGCCCCAGGACCCGGGCAAGGTGTTCGTCCGCAAGGCCTGGGACTGCGTCGTCCTGCTCGGCCTCGGCGTGGTCTGCCTGCTGTCGCTCGGCGCGTCCGCCGGCGCCACCACGCTCGCCCGGCGGCTCGCCGACGCGATCGGGCTGAGCGGCAGCTCCGGCCGCGCCGTGCTGACGGTGGTCGGCTTCCTCATCGCCGTCGGCGCCGACCTGCTGCTCTTCGCCTACCTCCTCGGGCCCTTCCCGAGGATCGCCGACCAGTCCCGCCGTGCCCTGTTCGGCGGTGCGCTGATCGGCGCGGTCGGCTTCGAGGTGCTGAAGGTCGCGCTGTCCTCCTACCTCGGCTCGGTCGCGGGCCGCAGCCTCTACGGCGCCTTCGGGGTCCCGGTCGCGCTGCTGCTCTGGATCGACTTCGTCGCCCGGCTCCTGCTGTACTGCGCGGCCTGGACGGCCCTCGCCGACCCGGCCGCCGCCCGGATGCGCGCACGCGAACAGGGCCGCAGGCTGATCGAAGCGTCGGCCGAGAAGTGAGATCGCGCCCCTGTCGGGCACACTCGGACGTGACTAGGATCACGTCCACGTCTCATCCGGTTCTCATCCGGTCCTCATCAGGCTGTCGCCCACGCACACCCCCGCCGGCGGGAGCCCCGCATCGCGCCACCCGTCCGCCGCACCCATGGAGCCCCCCGTGACCAGCGCAGACACCGTCACCGCCACCCCCGTCCCACGTACGCCGGACGACGTACCGGGGTGGTTCTGGAAGGCGGACCAAGAGATCTTCGGCTGGCTGCTCCGCCGCCAGACCGCCGCCGGCACCGGTGGCGACCTGCTGGAACTCGGCGCCTACCTCGGACGCAGCGCCGTCGTCCTGGGCCAGTACCTGCAGCCCGGGGAGACCTTCACGGTCTGCGACCTGTTCGACTCCGACGCCCCCGACGCCGACAACTCGGCCGAGATGGCCATGTCCTACCGCAAGACCCTCACCCGGCAGGCCTTCGAGGCCAACTACCTCGCCTTCCACGAGGAGCTGCCGGTGATCGTCCAGGCGCCGACCTCGGTGCTCGCCGACGGCCGCGTCCCGGCCGGCTCCTGCCGCTTCGTCCACGTCGACGCCTCACACCTGTACGAGCACGTGGCCGGCGACGTCCTGGTCGCCCGGGACGTCCTGGCCAAGGACGGCGTGGTCGCCTTCGACGACTACCGGGCCCCGCACACCCCCGGTGTCGCCGCCGCCGTCTGGGAGGCCGTCTTCGACCTCGGCCTCAAGCCGGTCTGCCTCACCCCCGAGAAGTTCTACGGCACCTGGGGCGACGCCGCGGCCGTCCAGAAGGACCTGCTCGCGCGCGACTGGCGCGCCGAGGGCTTCCGGATGGACGACGAGCAGATCGCCGGCCACACCTGCTACCGGCTGGCCTTCGACGGGCCCCAGCCGAACGGCGCCCCGCAGACCCGCACGGCCCCGGAGCGCTCCACCGCCCGCCGGATCGCCATCGACGTGCTGCCGCCGTTCGCCACCCGGGCCGTGCGGGTCTGCGGGGCGCCGTTCGGCTGGGG
>NZ_JBEYFP010000644.1:0-3389 GCF_040634455.1 Kitasatospora sp. NPDC007106 | reverse complement strand
CGCTGGTCGTCTCCGGTGGGCTGTTCCACGGCATCCAGCTGTGGGTCAACCTGCCCAGGGCCAGCAAGTGGAACCCGCCCAAGTACCAGAGCATCGAAGGGCGCGAGGTCACCCTGCTGTCCTCGGCCGACGGCGGCGCGCTGGTGCGGGTCATCGCCGGAGACCTCGACGGACATGCCGGCCCCGGCTCGACGTTCACGCCGATCACCCTGGCGCACGCCACCATCGCTGCCGGAGCGCGCCTGGTACTGCCCTGGCGCCCCGAGTTCAACGCGCTGGTCTACGCACTGGCGGGACACGGCTCGGTGGGGACCGAGGGCCGGCCCCTCGCCGCCCACCAGCTCGCGGTCTTCGGCCCGGGCGGCGCCCTGACCGTCACGGCGAGCAGCCGGCCCGACGGCGACTCGGCCGACCTGGACGTGCTGATCCTGGGCGGCGAGCCGATCCGGGAGCCGGTCTTCCACTACGGGCCGTTCGTGATGAACACCAAGGCCGAGATCATCCAGGCCATGGAGGACTACGAGGCGGGCCGGCTCGGGGTGATCCCGGACGACGCGATCATGCCGCACACCGCGCGGGGAGCCGATCGCCGCCCGGAACGGTGACGGCGGAGCGCTGCTCCCGGGACCGTCGCGTCGCGCATCGTCGGTTGCCCGACGGTAGGAGCCGTCCCGGCGTTGCGGGCGGTGGTGTCAGCACTGGGTGCGCGCCTGCTTGATGCCCGGTTCGGCACGGTGGAGGTCGAAGGTGGTGGAGAACGTCTGCCGGGCGGTGGCAAGCGTGTCGGCGAGCGGCTGGTACTTCTTGTCCTCCAGCGCGGCCACCCGGGCCAGCTCTGCGGCCGTGTTCAGTCGGCCGACCGCGACGTCCCAGGAATGGTCCGACGAGCCGCCGGCCGGCTGGTCGGGCATCCGGTCGGGCAGCCTCCGCACCAGCGAGCAGGCCAGCTCGCCGTCGCTGCCGACCTTCTGACCGTCGGACCCGGCCGAGCTACAGGCGGCCAGCGCCAACATCACTGCAGCCAGCGGAACAAGACGTCTCATCATGCGCGGTGCCCTTCCCCCCGGTGGGACGTGCCCTGGTCAGCCTACAGGCTGTCCCTTAACTGTCCGCCCGGTTCGGCGTCGGTCACGGCATGGGTGGGGTGATCTCGGCAAGCGATCCGATGTGGATCGAGCCGTTCTCGGGGTTGCGCGAGTCGCAGTTCCGCAAGCCGGTCGCGCTGGTCCGCCGTCGCGGAGGTGACGTCCGGCGCGGCCGGCCGTGGCGGCTCTGCCTGGAGGACCGGGTGCTGCTGGTTGCCACGTACCGGCGGACCGATCTGACGCTGCGGCAGGTCGCGCCGTTGTTCGGGATCTCGAAGTCGGCCGCGGACCGGGTGCTGGACCACCTCGCCCCTCTGCCGGCCATCTCGCCCGCGCCGCGCCCGCGGCAGGACACCGTGCTGATCGTGGACGGCATCCTGGTGCCCACCCGGGACCGGACGCAACCACCGTTCTCGTGGAGCGCCCGGGCCGAGGGTTCAGCTGATGACTCGTCAGAATATTGACAAGTTGTCCGCTCTTGCATCCGAAGTCGGAGCCTGCGACCGTCACTTACGCAACTCGCCTCCCACGAAGCAGACTTGGCGGGCGACACCACTCTCGGCGTGGACGGCCGCCGGCGCATCGGCTGCCGACGCGCCTACCCCGTGATCGGAGCCTGCCGCACCGGGCACGGAGTCCGGCACCCGCCTCCTCCGGCCGCGGGTGTGCGAGGTGGTGTCCTGCCCCCTCGGCCGCTCGTGAGGTCCTGCGCGAACGAACGGCGACCGCGCGGGTCCCGTCGGCCCTGCACGGGGCGGAATGACGCCCGCGCGAGCACCTCGAAGAAAAGGCAGCAATGAAACGCACAGGCCGATACGTACTGTCAGCGCTACTCGCCGGAGCGGCGCTACCCCTAGGAGTTGCCGGTTCACCCCCGGCCCAGGCCGCTTCCCGTACCTATTACGTCAGCACCGCTGGCTCCGACAGCAACCCGGGGACCTCGCCGTCCAAGCCGTTCCGCACGCTGCAGAAGGCCGCCGACAGCACTGCGCCCGGGGATGCCGTCTCCATCATGAACGGCACCTACACGGAGCGGGCCGGCGGTTCGGACGTCCTGGCGATCTCCCGTTCGGGCCGTCCCGGCGCGCCCATCACCTTCCAGGCCCATCCCGGTCACCACCCGGTCATCAACCCCCTCACCGGGTGGAACGGCATCCGTGTCAGCGGAGCCTCGTACATCGTCATCCGAGGCCTCGAGATCAAGGGCGACAGCGAAAACATCTCCCTGGCCCAGGCGGAGCAAGGCGCCAGCACCAGGAAACCGAAATACAACACCAACTGCCTGTCGGTCGACAGGGGCGCCACTTCGCACCACATCGACATCATCGGCAACACGGTGCACCACTGCCCTGGCGGGGGAATCTCCGCCATCGACGCCGACCACGTGACGATCGACCACAACCACGTCTACGGCAACGCCTGGTTCTCGGTCTTCGGCCAGAGCGGCATCTCGATCCTCACCGCAAAGGACAGCGACGCCGGGGACGGCAGAACATACAAGATCCGCATCACCGCCAACACCGTCCACGACAACGAGACGCGAGTGAAGTGGGAGCACTGCCAGTGCTACTCGGACGGTAACGGCATCATCATCGACACCCTCAAAGGCCACGACTACAAGGGCCGGGTGTTGGTTGCCAACAACGTGTCCTACGACAACGGCGGCTCGGGCATCCACTCCTACAAGAGCCAGCACGTGGACATCGTCCACAACACGGCCTACCAGAACGGCCGCAGCACCCGCATGGATCCGTACGCCAACATATATGCCCAGGACAGCACGGACGTCAGAGTCCTCAACAACGTCACCTCCGGCCGTCCCGGCCAGCCGACGAACTCCCAGCACCGCGACGTCGACGTCACCTACGACTACAACGTGTACTACGGCGGCCGGGCCCCCGAGGTGAAGGGTCCGCACGACATCGTCGCCGACCCCCGCTTCGTCAAGCCCGGCACCGGCGCGGGCGCCGACTTCCGGCTGGGCAAGGGCTCTCCCGCCATCGGCACGGCCGAGCCGTTCCCGGCGGTCACCACGGACATCACCGGCGCCGGCCGAGCCGGCGGCGCGCCTGATCGCGGGGCCTACGCCTTCATCAGGAACGGCACGGCGCCGTCCGCTGCTCCCACGATGGTGGGCACGGACAACGGCTCCCCGCAGAATCCGCTCGCCACCCCGGCCCCCGGGCAGGGCGCGCGCCCGTCCGCCGGCACGAGCGCCAGCCCGGGCAACGATGTCCGGGCCACCGGAGACGGCGAATCGCTGGCCCGGACCGGAGCCAACGCGGTCGTGCCCCTCGGGATGGC
>NZ_JBEYFP010000643.1:0-3408 GCF_040634455.1 Kitasatospora sp. NPDC007106 | reverse complement strand
GCCAAGGCCGGCCGCAGCGCCCTGGACGGCCTCGCCGGCTTCCAGCTGGGCTGCGCCGCGCCGGCCGCCGAGCGCGGCGGCTACGTCTACCAGCCGGGTGCCGACGCCAAGGCGAACGGCCTGGCGACCGGGCAGGCCGCGCTCGCCGCCGCCGGCGGGGCGCTGCCGGTGGCCACCACCGACCGGGTGGACGCCGCACCCGCCGCCCTGGCCTGCCCCGCGGGCGGCGCCGCGGCGGCCGTGCCCGCCGCGCAGTCGGCCGAGGCCGCCTCCGCGCACCTGGTCGGTCAGCTGAACGCCAACGGCCAGCACCTGATGCTGACCACTCCCGGTGCCGAGCCCGCGCCGGACCTGAACGCGACCTCCTGGGCGGTGCTGTCGCTGGTGCGCGCGGGCCACCCGCACCAGGCCGCGGGCGCCGCCGACTGGCTGGCCGGCAACGGCTACGCCTGGGCCGCCAAGGGCAAGAACGGCACCGACCCGGCGGCCGCCGCGACGCTGCTGCTGGTCGCCCAGGCCGCCAAGCTCGACCCGTACAACTTCGGCGGCACC
This sequence comes from Kitasatospora sp. NPDC007106, assembly GCF_040634455.1. Classification (NCBI taxonomy): domain Bacteria; kingdom Bacillati; phylum Actinomycetota; class Actinomycetes; order Kitasatosporales; family Streptomycetaceae; genus Kitasatospora; species Kitasatospora sp. NPDC007106. The sequence continues at coordinate 2,856 of NZ_JBEYFP010000643.1, read as the reverse complement.
AACCTGGTGCAGCTGCTGGTGGACTCCGGTCCCAAGCCGCTCTCGCTGCCGTCCGCGGCGGCGTCGGCCGCCTCGGCCAACCCGGACGGCACCGCGGCGCCCGGTTCCGGCATCACCGACGGCGAGGACAACGGCGGTTTCTCGCCGATCTGGCTGGTCGGCACCGGCCTGGTGGTCGGCATCGGCGGCGGGCTGATGATCAGCCTCAACCGCCGTCGGCAGGCCGCCGCGGCCGCCGCCGGCACCCCGGCGAAGGACGACGGGCAGCAGTGACCGGTGCGCTGCGCCGGACGGCGGCGGCGCTGCTCGCCGCCGCCGTCCCGGCCGTCCTCCTCGTCCTGCTGCCGGTCGGCCCCGCGCAGGCCGCGGACTACCGCTACTGGTCGTTCTGGAAGTCGAGCGGCGGCGCCTGGGCCTACCAGCAGCAGGGCCCGGCGGTGTACGTGCCGGCCGACGGCACGGTCGACGGCTGGCGGTTCGCGCTGAGCCCGGACGGCGGGAAGGAGGCCGCCCGGCCCGGCGCCGTCGGCGACTTCGCCGCGCTGTGCACGGCCACCCCGGCGCAGCAGGGCCGCAAGCGGGTAGGCGTGGTGCTCGACTTCGGCACCCCCGCCGACGCCCCGAAGGGCGCGGGTGCCCCGCCCGCCGCCCGGACGGCCTGCGCCTCGGTACCGGCCGCCGCCACCTCGGCCGAGGTGCTCGCCGCCGTCGCCCCGCCGCTGCGCTACGACAGCGCGGGCATGCTGTGCGCGATCGCCGGCTACCCGCGGGCCGGCTGCGGCGAGGCGGTGGACGCCGGTGCCCCGGCCGCCTCCGGCTCCCCGTCCGGGGGCACCGGCCTCACCGGCCCGGTGCTCGGCGGAGTCCTCGTCCTGCTGCTCGGTGCCGGCGCCTGGTGGCAGCTGCGCCGCCGCCGCTGACGACCCGTCCGGAGACCCGCCGTGCCACGAACCCGCACCGCCGCGCGCCCCGCCGTCGGCCCGCGCCACCTGCACCCCGGTGCCTGGTGGCTGTGGGCGCTCGGCCTGGCGGCCGCCGCCTCCCGCACCACCAACCCGCTGCTGCTCCTGCTGATCGGCGCGGTCGCCGGGTACGTGGTCGCCGCCCGCCGCGGCGACGAGCCGTGGTCCCGGTCGTACGGGGCGTTCCTGCGGCTCGGGCTGCTGGTGCTGGGCATCCGGATGGCGTTCACGGTGCTGCTCGGCTCGCCGGTGCAGGGCACCCACGTGCTGCTGACCCTGCCGCAGCTACCGCTGCCGTCCTGGGCGCAGGGCGTCCGGGTGGGCGGCGCGATCACCCTGGAGGGCCTGCTGTTCGCCCTGTACGAGGGGCTGAAGCTGGCCGTGCTGCTGGTCTGCGTGGGCGCCGCCAACGCGCTCGCCTCGCCGACCCGGCTGCTGCGCGCCCTGCCCGGCGCCCTGTACGAGGCCGGGCTCGCCGCGGTGGTGGCGATGACCTTCGCGCCGAACCTGGTCGCCGACGTGCGGCGGCTGCGGGCCGCCCGCCGGCTGCGCGGCCGCGACGACCGCGGCGTCGCCGCCCTGCTGAGCGTCGGGCTGCCGGTGCTGGAGGGTGCGCTGGAACGCTCGGTCGCGCTCGCCGCGGCGATGGACACCCGCGGCTTCGGCCGCACCGCCGACGTGCCGCGCCGCCTCGCCCACGCCACCGCCGCACTCACCCTGCTCGGCCTGCTCGGCATCTGCGCCGCCCTGTACGGGCTGCTCGGCGCGGCCGGCAGCGACTGGGCGCTGCCGGTGCTGCTGCTCGGCCTGGCCTCGGCCGGCGCCGGGCTGCTGCTGGGCGGCCGTCGCAGTCTGCGCACCCGCTACCGGCCCGATCCGTGGGCCGTCCGCGAGTGGCTGGTGGCCGGTTCGGGCATCGCCGTCGCCGCGCTGACCGTCTGGTGTTCCGGGCGGTACCCGGCGGCGTTCGCCCCGTCCGTGGTGCCGCCGGAGCTGCCGTCCCTGCCGCTGCCCGCCGTGGCCGCCGTGCTGATCGGCCTGGTGCCGGCCGCGGCCGCCCCCGTCCCGCCCCGGAGGAGCTCGTGATCACCTTCGAGCAGGTGTCGGTCGCCTACGCCGACGCCGCCGAGCCCGCACTGACCGGGGTCGACCTGACCGTGCCGGAGGGCGAGCTCTGCCTGGTCGTCGGCCCGTCCGGCTCCGGCAAGTCGACGCTGCTGGGGACGGTCAGCGGGCTCGTCCCGCACTTCACCGGCGGCACCCTGCACGGCCGGGTCACCGTCGCCGGGCGGGACACCCGCACCCACCGCCCGCGCGACCTCGCCGACGTCGTCGGCACCGTCGGGCAGGATCCGCTCGCGCACTTCGTCACCGACACCGTCGAGGACGAACTCGCCTACGGGATGGAGTCGCTGGGCCTCGCTCCGGACGTGATGCGGCGCCGCGTCGAGGAGACCCTCGACCTGCTCGGCCTCGCCGACCTGCGCGACCGCGCCCTCACCTCGCTCTCCGGCGGCCAGCAGCAGCGGGTCGCGATCGGCTCGGTGCTCACCGTCCACCCCCGGGTGCTGGTGCTGGACGAGCCGACCTCGGCGCTCGACCCGGGCGCCGCCGAGGAGGTGCTGGCGGTGCTGCAGCGGCTCGTCCACGACCTCGGCACCACCGTGCTGATGGCCGAACACCGGCTGGAGCGGGTCGTCCAGTACGCCGACCAGGTGCTGCTGCTGCCCGGCCCCGGGCGGGCCCCGGAGCTCGGCGAGCCGGCCGAGGTCATGGCGCACTCCCCCGTCCACCCGCCGGTGGTCGCGCTCGGCCGGGCGGCCGGTTGGTCGCCGCTGCCGCTGTCCGTCCGCGACGCACGCCGCCGGGCCGCCGGCCTGCGCGCCCGGCTCGC
>NZ_JBEYFP010000642.1:0-3408 GCF_040634455.1 Kitasatospora sp. NPDC007106 | reverse complement strand
GGGCGGCCCTCCCCGCGCCCCCGTACGGCCCTCCGCGCGGGCCTGCGCGCGGACCTGCGCGCGGCCGTGCCCGGAGCGCCCGCACCGGGGAGTCGGACGGGGCGTCAGCCCCAGAGCGCGTGCGCCAGCGCCGTTCCCGCGTACGCCGCGCCGAGGCCCGCCAGCAGGCTGCCCGCGACGTTCGCGAACGCCATGAACCGGGCGCCGCTCTGCGCCAGCCGCAGCGTCTCGTACGAGAACGTGGAGTAGGTCGTCAACGCCCCGCACAGGCCGGTGCCGATGAGCAGTTGGAGGTCGGAGGAGGCCGCGCCGTGCGCCGCCGCACCGGTCAACAGGCCGAGCACCAGGCAGCCGGAGACGTTCACGGTGAAGGTGCCCCAGGGGAACACCGAGTCGTGCCGCGCCTGGACGGCCCGGTCGGTCAGGTAGCGCAGCGGAGCGCCGACCGCCGCACCGGCGATCACCAGCAGCCAGGTCACCGGCCCTCCTCCCGCCCGGCGCCCTCCGCCGGGCCGCCGTCCGCCTCCGCCTCCGCCTCCGCCTCCGCCTCCGCCTCCGCGGGACCGAACCGGACGACCTCGCACTCCTCCAGCAGCACCGGCCCGAGCCCGGAGAGCTCCTGCAGGCGGGGCAGGAAGGCCCGGATCCGCTCCGCGGTGTCCACCACCACGACCGCCACCGGCAGGTCCTCGCCGAGCGAGAGCAGCCGGGCGGTGTGGATCACCGAGGAGGCACCGAAGCCCTCGATGCCGCGGAAGACGCTCGCCCCGGCCAGGCCGGCGGCGTGCGCGCGGTGCACCACCTCGGTGTACAGCGGGCGGGAGCGGTACATCCGGCTCTCGCCGACCAGCACGGTCAGGCGCAGGGCCGTGCCCCTGAGTCGGCTCATCCCGTCCTCCTGCCGTCACGTCCGTCGTCGCGGTGATCGCCCCGGTGGTCGTCGCGGTGCGGCCGGCCGCCGCGCCCCGCGGTCATCCGACCCGCCGGCCGAGCAGCCGCCGGGTCAGGCCGGCCGCGATCCAGACCGAGGTCAGGGCGGCCAGCACGGTGGCGGCCAGGTAGGCCAGGCCGCGGGCGGGCGCCCCGTGGTCGATCAGGCGCTGGACCTCGACGGTGGCCGTGGAGAAGGTCGTGAACCCGCCCAGCACGCCCGTCCCGAAGAACGGCCGGAGCAGCGGGTGCGGCGCCCAGACCTCGGTGACCAGCACCAGGAAGACCCCGATCACCGTGCAGCCGAGGGTGTTGACCAGCAGCGTCGTCCACGGGAAGGCGTCGGGGCCGGTCGGCCAGGCGAGGGCCGCGCCGTACCGGGCGGATGCCCCCAGCGCGCCGCCGAGCGCCACCACGGCGACGGTCGGCCCCTGGCCGCGCAGCACCGGCGGCCTGCCGCCGGCGGCCTCCCGCGGCGGCGCCGCGACCCCGCTTGTCCGGTCCGAGCGCACACTCCAGTGAATCACCCGCGTGGATCACCTGGCACACCGTCACCGCACACCCGACAATGAGGCGGTGGAGATGACCCGGGACGAGTTCGAGACGCTGGTCGCCGATGCCCTCGACCAGATCCCCCCGAAGCTCGCGGCGATGATGGACAACGTCGCGATCTTCGTCGAGGACGAACCGGATCCCGCCTCCCCCGACCTCCTCGGCCTGTACGAGGGGACCCCGCTGACCGAGCGCGGCGAGTGGTACGCCGGGGTGCTGCCGGACCGGATCATCATCTACATGGGCCCGACCCTGCGGTACTGCGAGACGTACGAGCAGATCACCGACGAGGTCCGGACGACGGTGATCCACGAGGTCGCGCACCACTTCGGCTTCGACGACCACGAGCTCCACGAGCTGGGCTGGTCCTGACCCCCGGCGCGCGACACCCGACATCACGGCCGGAAACCGTTTTGGTGTTCCCGCCCGGCATCCCATATGCTTCTCGACGTCCCCGAACGCTGGATAACAGCAGAGGGGGGCCGCAAGCCCTCATCGTCTAGTGGCCCAGGACGCCGCCCTTTCAAGGCGGTAGCACGGGTTCGAATCCCGTTGGGGGCACGCGTTACCGTAGTACAGTGCAGTGCCGCAAGGCCTGAGCGGATCTTCCGCACCAGGTCCCGTGGAGCAGTTGGTTAGCTCGCCACCCTGTCAAGGTGGAGGTCGCGGGTTCAAGTCCCGTCGGGATCGCTCGTCTCGCAAGAGACGTCGCAGTACGGCCAGGTAGCTCAGTTGGTACGAGCGTCCGCCTGAAAAGCGGAAGGTCGCCGGTTCGACCCCGGCCCTGGCCACAGTCGGAGCCCCCGCAGCGTAGATCGCTGCGGGGGCTCCTTCGTGTCTCCCGGGTACGGGCGGCGGGGGCGGGCGCGCGCCCCCGCCGGGGTGGTCACTCCGGGTCGGGCCCCTGGGTGACGGGGAGGTCGCCGGGGCGGCCCCACTCGCTCCAGGAGCCGTCGTACACGGCGAGGTCGCGGTAGCCGGCCAGCTCGGCGCCGAGGGCCAGCACGCAGGCGGTCACCCCGGAGCCGCAGCTGACCACCAGCCGCTCCCGCCCGTCGGCGACGGCCGCGAACCGGGCCTTCAGTTCGTCGGCGGGCCGCATCCGGCCGTCCACCTGGAGGTCGAGGTAGGGCAGGTTCACCGCGCCGGGGATGTGGCCGCGGCGCAGCCCCGGGCGGGGTTCCTCGACCCGGCCGGTGTAGCGGTCCCGGCTGCGGGCGTCGAGCACGGTGGTGGCGGGGTCGGCGAGCGCGGCGTCCACCGCGCGGCGGTCCACCAGGAGCCCGGCGCGGGGCCTGGCGGTGAAGGTGCCGGGCTCGACGGGCTCCTGCTCGGCGCCGGCCTCGGTCAGCGGCAGTCCGGCGGCCTCCCAGACCGGCAGTCCGCCGTCCAGCACGGCCGCCCGGTCGAAGCCCATCGCCCGCAGCATCCACCAGGCCCGGGCGCTGGAGTAGATGCCGGCGTTGTCGTAGGCCACCACGACGCTGTCGTCGTCCACCCCGAGGGCGCGCAGCTCGCGCTCGAACTGCTCGGGGCCGGGCATGGTGTGCGGCAGCGGGTCCGCCGGGTCGGAGAGCGCGCCGTCGATGTCGAAGGTCCGCGATCCGGGGATCGGCCGCCGGATCCCCCGGTACGCCCCGACGCTGGCGTCGAGCACGACCAGCCCGGGCCGGCCCAGGTGCTCCGCCAGCCAGTCGGCCGGCACCAGCGGTCCGGGAGGGGACAGCAGACTCATCGCACGCACCTTCTCCGCTCGGCCACCCCGCACACACCGTTCACGGGCGTCCGACGCACAGTAGTACAGGTGTGCAAACGACCGGGGCGTTCCGGGGAACTGCGCGGGGGGCGCGGACGCGCGGCGGCGGCGGGGCCTGCCGGGGGCGGGACCGGGCGCCGCTGCCCCACGGGGGTGGGCAACGGCGCCCG
>NZ_JBEYFP010000641.1:0-3418 GCF_040634455.1 Kitasatospora sp. NPDC007106 | reverse complement strand
CTGGGGCGCGGGCGGGAACTCTCCGGAGTGGCTCGCGGCCAGCCCCGAGCGGCAGGCCAACCTGCCCCAGATCCGCCTGGAGCCGGTCCTGCGCGCCCGCGCCGAGGAACTCTCGCCCGGCAGGGTCCGCTTCCATCACGAGCTGACCGGACTCGCCCAGGACGGCGAGGGCGTCACCGCCATCATCACCGACCGCGACAGTGGCGAGACCTACCGGGTGCGGGCCCGGTACCTAATGGGCTGCGACGGCGGCCGTACCGTCGGGCCCGCCCTGGGCATCGTGCAGGAGGGCGTGCGCGACCTCGCCCGCGTGGTCTCCTTCCACATCTCCGCCGACCTGTCCCGCTGGGCGCGCGACCCGGAGGTGCTGATCCGCTGGCTGTGGCTGCCCCGCCTCGGCATCCCCGGCGTTCTGGTGCCCATGGGACCCCACCACTGGGGGCCCGAGTCCGAGGAGTGGGTCTTCCACCTCAACTACGGGTCCGATGACGCCCGCGCGCTGGACGACGAGTCCGTACTCGCCGACCTGCGCACGGGGCTGGGCTTGAGCGGGGAGGACCTGACGGTTCACATGGTCTCCCGCTGGACTCTGGAAGGCGTGGTCGCCGACCGCTACCGCGTCGGTCGCGTCCTGATCGCCGGCGACGCCGCCCACCGCCACCCGCCCACGGGCGGCCTCGGTCTGACCTCCGCCATGCACGACGTCCAGAACCTCACCTGGAAGCTCACCGCCGTCCTGAACGGCCACGCCGGCGACGCCCTGCTCGACACCTACGAGGCCGAACGGCGCCCGGCGGACGCCACCAACATCCAGCGCTCACTGGAAAACGCCATGAACCACATCACCATCAACGCCCTCTTCGGCGGCGGGCCCGAGGCCGGCGAAGAGGAGAACTGGCGGCAGGCCCGCCGCCTGTGGAGCGCCGACCCCGCCGACGCCGACTTCCGCCGCACCTTCCTCACCGCCGTGGCCGCCCAGTCCATGGAGTTCAACGAACTGGGCGTCGAGTTCGGCTACACGTACGACTCCGCGGCCGTCGTCCCCGACGGCACTCCCGCACCCGAGAACCCCGACCCCGTCCGCATCTACCAGCCCGCCGCCCGCCCAGGACACCCGCTGCCCCACGCCTGGCTGGAGGACGTCGACGGCCGTTGCACGGCCCTGGCCCGCTTGGTGCGCCCCGGCCGCCTGCTGCTGATCGCCGGAGAGGACGGTCAGGCCTGGTGCGAGGCCGCCGAGAAGATCGCCGCCGAGAGCGGGCTGCCGCTGGACGCGATCCGGGTCGGCCATGTGGAGGGCGACTACCGCGACGTGCGCTCCACCTGGACCGCCGCCCGAGGTCACACACCGCAAGGCGCCGTCCTCGTGCGCCCGGACCGCTTCATCGGCTGGCGCGCCCACGGCGCGGCCACCGACCCGGTCGGCGAACTCACCACCGCGCTGGACTCCCTCCTCGCCCGGTAGGAACCGCCCACCTGCCGTGCCACCCGGCCCGCCGATCACCGCCGCAGTCGGCGGGCCGGGCCCGACCCTCACCCCGCCTCACCTCCAGGGCACCGCGGCACCCGTCCCGTCCCCGCCACAGGCCGTGGAGACCACAGGAAGGAATCCCCGTGAACGACCCGACACCCACCCCCACCCCGGTCCCCACCGCCGACGCCCACCAAGGACTGCACAGCGAACGGGGCGCCCGGCGCGGAGAGCACCCCGGCCGCGCCGCCCAGCCCGTCATCAAGGTGGTCGACCTGGCCTGGCTGGAGTTCACCAAGCCCGACCTGGACAGGGCCGAAACCTTCGCCCACGACTTCGGGTTCACCACCGCCGCCCGTACCGATGACACCCTCTATCTGCGCGGCGCCATGGCCGGCCCTCACTGCCTGGTGATCCGCCGCGGCCCCGCCTCCCGGTTCATCGGCCCCGCGTTCCAGGCCGCCGACGCCGCCGACCTCGACCGGCTGGCCCGCGCCACCGGCAACAAAGTCCGGGCCCTCACCGAGTACGGCCAAGGCCGCGCCGTGGACCTGCTCGACCCCTCCGGCATCCCGGTCCGCGTCGTACACGGCGTCACCGAGCAGCCCGCGCGACCACTGCAGCAGCCCCTGGTCCTCAACACCGGCACCACCGCCTCAGCCGCCCGCATCAACGCCACCCAGCGCCCGCCCCGCACACCCTCCCAGGTGCAGCGCCTGGGCCACGTGGTGCTCTCCACCCGGGTCTTCCGGCGCGCCCTGGACTGGTACCTGCAGCACCTCGGCCTGATCGTCAGCGACTTCCTCTACCTGGACGGCCAGCGCGACCGCGGCCCCAGCATGGCCTTCATCCGCTGCGACCGCGGCAGCGAACCCGCCGACCACCACACCCTGGCCATGCACCTGGGCCCCGACACGGGCTACGTCCACTCCGCCTACCAGGTCGCCGACCTCGACGCGCTGGCCGTCGGCGGCGCTTACCTGCGCGAGCGCGGCTACCACCACTCCTGGGGCATCGGCCGGCACATCCAGGGCAGCCAGATCTTCGACTACTGGCGCGACCCCGACCGCTTCATGCTCGAGCACTACGCCGACGGAGACGTCTTCGACAACACACTCGAACCCGGCTGGGCCGCGATGTCCGCCTCCGGCCTGGCCCAGTGGGGACCACCCGCCACTCGCGACTTCCTCGGTACCACCCCGTCGCCCGGGGCGCTCCTTCAGGCGATTTCCGCGCTGCGCGAGGACAACGAGATCGACCACGCCCGTCTGCTGGGCCTGCTGAAAGCCCTGAGCAAGTGACCGCCACCATCCCTGAGCATGTGCCCGTCGTGGTGATCGGCGCCGGACCCACCGGGCTGACCGCCGCCACCCTCCTCGCCCGCCACGGCGTGCCCGCCCTGGTCCTGGAACGCCACCGCGCCCCGTATCCGCTGCCGCGCGCCGTCCACCTGGACGACGAGGTGTACCGCATCCTGCAGGCCATGGGTATTCATGACGCGTTCGGCGCGATCTCCCGTCCTACCCGCGGCATGCGGCTGCTGGACGGCTCCCACCGGGTGCTGGCCGAGTTCCGCCGCGACAACCCGTGCGGCCGGTACGGCTTTCCCGAAGCCAACATGTTCGACCAGCCCGAACTCGAGCAACTGCTGCGGGACAACCTCCGGCATCACCCGCCGGTCACGCTGCGCGGAGGCATCGAGGTCACCGCCGTGACCCCGCCCCCGCACGGCGGCGCTCCGGTGCCGGTGATCTACCGGGACGAGGACACCGGCGTCTCCCACACGGTCCGGGCCGACGCCGTCCTGGGATGCGACGGCGCGGGCAGCCTGGTCCGCGCCTCCATCGGCTCCCGGATGCAGGACCTCGCCAACCCCCAGCAGTGGCTGGTCGTCGACATCCGCTGCCGCCTGCCGCTGCCCGCCTGGGACGGCGTCCACCAGATCTG
>NZ_JBEYFP010000640.1:0-3423 GCF_040634455.1 Kitasatospora sp. NPDC007106 | reverse complement strand
CCGCGGGTGGCCCGGCCCCGCCGCGCACCACACCCCGAAGGGCACCAGCAGCGGCAGCAGCGGCAGCGCGATCAGGGCCCACACCGTGCGGGCGGCCAGGGCCGGTCCGGGCCCGATCCGGCCGTCCTCGCCGAGCCAGACCGCCGCCTCCACCAGCTGGTGCACCCCGAGCAGCAGCGGCAGTGCGGCCAGCGGCACCCGCCGCGGATCGCGCACCCGAAGCAGGCAGACCGTGCCGAGCCCGGCGACCACCGCCCCGGCGGCCGCGTCCGCCTCCGCACTCCAGCACATCCGGCCTCCTCGCGAAGGGCCGCCGAGGGTCGCCGAGGACGGGCCTCAGCGTCCGTGCCGACGGGCCGGGGCGTCCGCGAGGGTGTTCCAGAACATCAGCTCGTACGCCTGCAGCAACTGCCCGTACTCGCGGCCCGCGCCGATCCGTCCCCCGTCCGGGGACAGCGCCTCCAGCACCGCCACCGCCGCGTCCTCCGCGGCCGGTGCCGGGCGGGCGAAGAAGTCGAAGAAGGCGCAGTCGGTGTCGTCGAAGCCGTAGTGGCGGCGCAGGCCCGTCGCCACGGCCGCGCAGTAGCCGCCCCAGGCGGCGAAGTTGGCGGTGAGGGCGAGCACCACCCCGGCCGGGTCGCCGTTCAGCGCGAGCCAGGCCAGGTAGGCGGGGTACGCCTGGCAGCCCGGCAGCGGCTTGCGGGCCGCGGCCTCGCGCGGCGACAGTCCGCAGCGGGCGGCGAAGGCTTCGAGCATCCGCAGCGCCTCGCCCTCGCTGTCGGCCAGGCCGGCGAAGTACGCGCCGCCGGGGTCGTCCGCGCAGCGGGCGGCCAGCACCAGCAGGCTCCGCCGGTCGCTCCCGATGATCCGGTACTGCTGGGCGGCGAGCTCCGCCAGGACGGTCAGCGGGGCGGTGCCCGCCGCGATCTCGGGGACGAGGCGGTTCTCCCGTTCGCCGGGGGCGAGCTCCCGGCGGACGTCCTCCAGCACCTGGCGCGGTTTGCGGCTCATGCTCGGCTCCTCCACTGTCGTCGGCCTGCCCGACGCGCTCCCGTCTGCCCGGGCCGCCGCGCCCCACACGGACGTCCGCGGGCCGGCCGCCCGGCCAGCGTAGGCAGGCCGTGTCCGATCGGCGGGTTCCCGGCCCGGCGTGGCGGCACCCGGGTGCCGATCGGCGCAGCCCGCGGAATCTGGGAGCGCTCCCAGTCCTGCCCGTCGACCACCCTGCGATCCTTCATTAGTCGTACAGGTCAGGCCGCCCTTTCCGGTCAGGGTGGTGGTTTGGGGCTTAATCCTTCATGTATTGAAGTCTGTTGGTCGTATTGACGGCTGATCCGCCACTGGCTTTGATGAGGGCGACTCCGGCGCACAACCCTGTCCCTGTGGGAGCGCTCCCGCAGTGATGGGGCGCCGGCATCGGCACTCTCGTACCACGGATCGCCCCCCACCCGCCGGGCGCCCTACCGCCGACTTCCCCCGGCGGCGGCGCCCGGACAGCCTCCAGAGAGGAACGAGACCCATGCGCCTTCAGCTGCGCCGGCGCCTCACCCGCCGGCTCGGCCGCGGTGCCGCAGCCCTCGCCGCGGCCACCGCGGTCGTCGCCGCCCCGACCGGCCTGCAGGCCGCGCATGCCGACACCCCCGCCGCCCCGGCCGCCACCGCCTCCGCGGGCGCCGGGTACTGGCACACCAGCGGCCGGCAGATCCTGGACGAGGCCGACCGGCCCGTCCGGATCGCCGGCATCAACTGGTTCGGCTTCGAGACCGGCAACTACGTGGCGCACGGCCTGTGGAGCCGCGACTACAAGAGCATGATCGACCAGATGAAGTCGCTCGGCTACAACACCATCCGGCTGCCGTACAGCGACGACATCTTCAAGGGCACCCAGCCCGCCAGCATCAACACCTCCGGCGGCATGAACGCCGACCTGGTCGGGCTCAACTCCCTCCAGGTGATGGACAAGCTGGTCAACTACGCCGGCACGGCCGGCCTCAAGGTGATCCTCGACCGGCACCGCCCGGACTCCGGCGGCCAGTCGGCCCTCTGGTACACCGCCGCCGTCCCGGAGTCGACCTGGCTCGCCAACCTCAAGTCGATCGCCGCCCGCTACGCCGGCAACTCCGCCGTGGTCGGCATCGACCTGCACAACGAGCCGCACGACCCGGCCTGCTGGGGCTGCGGCGACACCGCGACCGACTGGCGGCTGGCCGCCCAGCGCGGCGGCGAGGCCGTCCTCTCGGCCAACTCCAAGCTGCTGATCTTCGTCGAGGGCGTGCAGACCTTCAACGGCAGCTCCACCTGGTGGGGCGGCAACCTGCAGGGCGCCGGCCAGTACCCCGTCCAACTCAGCGTCGCCAACCGGGTGGTGTACTCGGCCCACGACTACGCGACCAGCGTCGCCCAGCAGCCGTGGTTCTCCGACCCGACCTTCCCGGCCAACATGCCCGGGGTCTGGGACAAGAACTGGGGCTACCTCTTCAAGCAGAACATCGCCCCGGTCTGGGTCGGCGAGTTCGGCACCACCCTGCAGTCCACCGTCGACCAGCAGTGGCTGAAGGCCCTGGTGCAGTACCTGCGGCCCACCGCCCAGTACGGCGCCGACAGCTTCGGCTGGACGTTCTGGTCGTGGAACCCCAACTCCGGTGACACCGGCGGCATCCTGAACGACGACTGGACGACCGTCAACACCGTCAAGGACGGCTACCTCGCCGACATCAAGGCGCCCGGCTTCGGCGGCACCGGCGGCGGGGGCGGAGGCGGCGACACCACCGCACCGACCGTGCCGACCGGGCTCACCGTCACCGGCACCACGGCGAGCAGCGTCTCGCTCTCCTGGACGGCCGCCACCGACAACACCGCCGTGACCGGCTACGACGTCTACCGCGGCAGCACCAAGGTCGGCAGCAGCACCACCACCGCCTACACCGACGGCGGACTGACCGCCGCCACCGCCTACAGCTACACCGTGCGGGCCAAGGACGCGGCCGGGAACGTCTCCGCCGCCTCGACCGCCGTCACCGCCACCACGGCCGGCTCCGGCGGCAACGCCGGCTGCAGCGCGGCGCTCACCCTGAACGACTGGGGCTCCGGCCTGACCGCCAACGTGACCGTCACCAACACCGGCACCACCGCCACCAAGGGCTGGAAGGTCGTCTGGCAGTGGCCCACCGGCCTCAAGGTCACCAGCAGCTGGAGCGCGGACGTCCAGCAGAGCGGACAGACCGTCAGCGCCGCCAACCTCTCCTACAACGGGGTGATCGCCCCGGCCGGCTCCACCACCTTCGGCGTCCAGGCCACCCGCACCGACAGCGGGGCCGTCGCCACCGCCGTTCCGACCTGCACCGCCACCTCCTGACCCGCGGCGCGGACCGGTGACCTGACCCCCGTTCCGCGCCCGGCCACGACACCGCCGCCCGGGAGCCC
>NZ_JBEYFP010000639.1:0-3431 GCF_040634455.1 Kitasatospora sp. NPDC007106 | reverse complement strand
GCGCCGCTGGTGACCTTCGCCGTCGCGCTCTGCGGCACCCTGCTGGCCTGGGCCGTGCTGCGGCTGCGCCGCGGGCCGCGCCGCTCGCCGAAGGCCGCCGCACTGGCGGGCCTCGGCGCGGTGGCCGCGCTGCTCGCCGGCCTGGTCGTCCCCGTCCCGACCGAGGGCGACGACACGGTGAAGGTGGCCCTGGTGCAGGGCAACGTGCCGCACCCCGGCATGGACTTCCTGGGCCGTCCGATGCAGGTCCTCGACAACCACGCGAGCGAGACGGAGAAGCTCGCCGCGGACGTCGCCGCCGGCCGCGCCCCCAAGCCGGACATCGTCATCTGGCCGGAGAACGCCTCCGACCTGGACCCGTTCTCCGAGCCGGCCGCCTACCAGCGGATCGACCAGGCCGTCCGCGCGGTCGGCGTGCCGACCCTGGTCGGCGCCCTGGTCGACGGCCCGGACGCGCAGCACGTCCAGAACGAGGGCATCGTCTGGAGCCCGGCGACCGGCCCCGGCGCCTCCTACACCAAGCAGCACCCGGTGCCGTTCGGCGAGTACGTGCCGTTCCGCGCCGAGCTGTCCAAGGTGATCTCGCGTCTGCAGCGGGTCGCCCGCGACTTCTACCCCGGCGACCACAACGGCGTGATGCAGCTCGGCCCGGCCCGGATCGGCGACGTCATCTGCTTCGAGGTGGCCTACGACGAGATCGTCCGAGACACCGTCAACGACGGCGGCCGGATCCTCGTCGTGCAGACCAACAACGCCACCTACAACCGCACCGGCCAGACCGAGCAGCAGCTCGCCATGAGCCGGCTGCGCGCCGTCGAGCACGGCCGCGCCGTCCTGATCGCCGCGACCAGCGGCATCAGCGCCGTGATCGCCCCGGACGGCTCGGTGGTCTCCCGGACGAAGGAGCTCACCCCGGCGGTGCTCAACGCCACGGTGCCGCTGCGCGACTCCCGCACGGTGGCCGACCGGGTCGGTGCCGCGCCGGAGTGGGCACTGGCCGCCGCGGGCCTGCTGGCCTGCGGTGCGGTGGCCGTCGGCGCCGTCCGCCGGCGCCGTTCGGGCGGAACACCCGAGGCGGCGGAGCCGTTGGACCAGGTGGTGCCGTAGTCGCGGCCGGAGCGTCCGGCCGGTGGGAGAGCACCTCCGGAGTGGATCCGTCCCGTGTCCCAGCAAGCAACCACGGCCCGGCCGGCGCGCCGCAGCACGCTGCGCCGGGTGCTTCCCCTGCTCGTCGCCGCCTGGCTGGTGCTGGAGATCTGGCTGGTCACGGTGGTGGCCTCGGCGGCCGGCTGGTTCACCGTGCTGGTCCTGCTGCTGGCCGGGGTGTTCACCGGCGGCTGGCTGGTCAAGCGCGCGGGGCTGCGGGCCTTCTCCGCGGCCGTCGAGCAGAGCCGCGATCCCCGGCCGAAGCAGGCGCAGACCGCGACGACCATGACGGTCCTCGCGGGCGTGCTGCTGATCGTGCCGGGCTTCCTGTCGGACGTGCTGGCGCTGACGCTGCTCTTCCCGCCGACGCGGGCGCTGTGGCGGGCCGGTGCCCGCCGGGCTTCTGCAGCACCAGGGTCTGCACGGTCGGCACCACCGCGAACCCGAAGACGCCGATCAGCACGACCGTGGCGGCCGCCGACCACTCGGTGTGCGCCGTCACCGCGAAGACGCCCAGGGCGAGCGCCATCAGCAGGAAGGCGGCGCAGATGCTCGGCCGCAGCGCCCGGTCCGCGGCCCACCCGCCGACGGCGTTGCCGATGGTGAAACCGACGCCGAACAGGGCGAGCACCAGGGTGACCGAGCCGTCCGCGAAGCCCGAGACCTCGGTGAGCAGCGGGGTGATGTAGCTGTAGCAGGCGAACAGGCCGGCGCAGCCGACGACCACGGTGGCCAGGGCGAGCCAGAGCTGTCCGCTGCGGAAGGCCGAGAGCTCGTGCCGCAGGCCGGCCTGCGGGTGGCTGGGCAGCGGCGGGACGAACCGGGCGATCGCGGCGGCGCCGAGCCCGCCGATCGCCACGACGACGAGCATCGCGGCCCGCCAGCCGAGCTGCTGGCCGAGCAGGGTCGCGGCGGGCACGCCGAGGATGTTGGCGACGGTGAGGCCGGAGAACATCACCGAGACGGCGCGGGCCCGGCGGTGCGGGGCGGCGAGTTCGGCGGCGGCGACCGCGCCGGCGCCGAAGAACGCGCCGTGCGGCAGGCCGGTGATCAGGCGGGCGGCGGCGAGGAAGGCGAAGTTCGGGGCGATCGCGCAGAGCAGGTTGCCGACCGTGAACAGGCCGGTCAGTCCGACCAGCACGGCCTTGCGCGGCAGTCGGGCGCACAGGGCGGTGAGCAGCGGTGCGCCGATCACCACGCCGAGCGCGTACAGCGAGACCAGCCAGCCGGCCCGCGGGATCGAGACGTGCAGGCCGTCGGCGATGTGCGGCAGCAGCCCCATCGCGGCGAACTCGGTGGTGCCGATGGCGAAGGCGGTGACGGCGAGGGCGGCGAGCGCCGGGCCCCCGCCCTCGGACCGGGTCGGATCGGCGGGCGGCGCTGGGCGCATGAGGGGCTCCGTGGTGCGCCGCCGGTGCGGCGGCTTCGCTGGACGGCGGGCGGTCGCCGCTGACCGCCGGAGGGCCGCGCCGATCCGCGGGTGAGGGCGGCCCGGGGGATTTCCGCCGGTCCGGCCGGGATCGGGCGTGTTCGCACCGAATGCTAGCGTCCGGGCCCGCGCCGGCTGCCGTCGGGGTGTCAGGCGGCGGTGGTGAGCGTCCGGATCCGGCGGAGTTCGGTGACGATGTCGTTGAGGGTGAGGCAGTCGGGCGGCAGGTCGGCGAGGGCCGGGCGGCTGCCGGGTGCGTCGCCGCGGCCGTCGAGGGCGTCGGCGACGGCGTCCAGGGCCTCGGCGACCCGGCGGGCCGCCGGGGCGGCCGGGCGGGCGGCGCCGTGTTCCAGCCGGACGGCGCAGGCGGTGGCCGCGTCGACGATCCGTTCGGCGCCGGTGGTGACGCCCAGCCAGTCGGGGCCGCGGCCGGTGTGCAGTTCGGCGGCGGCGGTCTCGGCGGCGGTCCGCGCCTCGGCGAGTGCCTGGTAGGCGGCGCGGCGCAGTTCGGCCCGCTGCTCGGCGGCGTGGCCTGCGGGGTGGCCGTCGGGATCGCCCGGCCCGGCGGCCAGCACGTGCTGCAGGTAGCGGCGGGTGTGCCGCAGGGCGTGCGCGGAGCGGTGGCCGACCCGCGCCTGGGTGTCGGCGAGCCTCGGCAGGTGGCCGACGAGCAGCACCAGCAGGCAGGCGACGGCGGTGTCGGCCAGCCGGGAGGCCGCGGCCTGCCGGTCGCCGCCGACCGAGACGAAGGTCAGCACGGTCACCGTGACGACGGCCGTCTGCAGGGCGAAGTGCCGTACGGCGAGCGGCACCAGGGCGGCGCCGAGGGCGACCGCCGCGCCAGATCGGAACACCG
>NZ_JBEYFP010000638.1:0-3437 GCF_040634455.1 Kitasatospora sp. NPDC007106 | reverse complement strand
CCAAGGTGGACGCCTTCCGTACCAAGAAGGAGACCATCAAGGCGACGTACACGGCCGCCCAGGCGCAGACCCGGATCGCCGAGTCCTTCTCCGGCTGGCCCTTCGGCAGGACGATCTCCACCGGGTCGGGGAACTCCCCGGTGAGCAGGGCGGTGTACGCGGCGGCGGTGGCCGCCGTGGCGCACGCGCCCGTCGTCCAGCCGTGCCGCAGCCCGCTACTCTTCAGCTGCGCCGCCCGGCCGCCCGCCTCAGCCACGTCCGCCTCCTGGAGTTCCGATGCACGTCCTGATCCTCGGCGGCACCACCGAGGCCCGCCGTCTCGCCGCCGTCCTCGCCGAGGATCCCGCGCTGCGGGTGACCAGCTCGCTGGCCGGCCGGGTCGCGGAGCCGCGGCTGCCGGCGGGCGAGGTGCGGATCGGCGGTTTCGGCGGCTCGGTCGGACTGGCCGACTGGCTGCGGGCCGAGCAGGCGGACGCGGTCATCGACGCCACCCATCCCTTCGCCGAGAAGATCAGCCGGAGCGCGGCCACCGCGGCCGCCGAGGTCCATGTTCCCCTGCTCGTCCTGCGGCGTCCCGGCTGGGTCCCAGTCGACGGCGACGACTGGCACCGGGTGGACTCGCTGGCCGAGGCGGCGGACGCCCTGCCGGGGCTCGGCCGCCGGGTGTTCCTCACCACCGGGCGGCAGGGCATGGCCGCCTTCGCGCACCTGAAGGACACCTTCTTCCTGGCCCGGTCGGTGGACCCGCCGGACCGACCGCTGCCGCCCCGGCTGGAGGTGCTGCTCGACCGCGGCCCGTTCACCCTGGACGGGGAGCGCCGGGTGCTGCGCGAGTACGACATCGACGTGCTGGTCACCAAGGACAGCGGCGGCGCGGCCACCGCGCCCAAGCTCACCGCGGCCCGCGAGCTCGGGCTGCCCGTGGTGGTCGTCCGCCGGCCCGAGACGCCCTCCGGCGTCCCGGTCACCGACGGGGTGCAGGGCGCCGTCGACTGGCTGACCGCCCTGGCGGCGGGTCGGTCCTCCTGAGACGCCGTCTCAACCCGGGGCCCGCTTCAAGTCGGCCTTCAGGAACCGGCGGAGCTTCTGCAGCGGCCAGGTGTTGACGACCTCCTCGGCGGTGAGCCGGCCGCGCTGGGCGGTGGCGACGCCGAAGCGGAGGTTGTCGAGGTGGACGGTGGCGTGCGCGTCGGTGTTCACGGCGAAGCGGACGCCGTGGCGGCGGGCGGCGATGATCAGTTCGTCGCCGAGGTCGAGCCGCTCGGGTGAGGCGTTGACCTCCAGGACGGTGCCGGTGCGGGCCGCGGCGGCGAAGACCTCGTCGAAGTCGGCGTCGATCGGCGCGCGGCGGCCGAGCAGCCGGGTGGTGGGGTGCCCGATCACGTGGACGTACGGGTTCTCGCAGGCCCGGACGAGCCGGCGGGTCTGCGCGGCCCGGTCGAGCGTGAAGGCCGAGTGGATCGAGGCGACGCACAGGTCGAAGCCGGCCAGGAACTCGGGCGGCCAGTCCACACCGCCGTCCGGGTCGATGTTCAGCTCGGTGCCGTGCAGCAGCCGCATCCGCCCGAACGAGCCCTGCAGCGCCTGCAGTTGCTCGCGCTGGGCGAGCATCTTCGCGTCGGTCATCCGCTGCATGGCCAGGTTCGGCGCGTGGTCGGTGACGGCGACGTAGGACCAGCGGCGGCGGTGCGCGGCGGCGAGCATCTCCTCCAGCGGGGCGAGGCCGTCGGTGAGGTCGGTGTGGGTGTGCAGGTCGCCGCGGACGTCCTGCTCGGTGACGGGCTGGCCGAGTTCGCCGTTCAGGGCGTCCTCGATCTCGCCGCGGTCCTCGCGCAGGGTGGGCGGGATCCACGGCAGGCCGAGCGCCTCGTACACGTCCTCCTCGGTGCGGGAGGCGAGCTTGCGGCCGCCGTCCGCCTCGAAGAGGCCGTACTCGGAGAGCTTGAGCCCGGCCCTGACAGCGCGGGCGCGCAGTTTGACGTTGTGCGCCTTGGAGCCGGTGAAGTAGACGAGGCCGGCGCCCCAGTCCTCGGCCGGGACGACCCGCAGGTCGACCTGGAGGCCCCGGGTGGTGCGGACGGAGGTCTTGGTGGTGCCGCTGCCGAGCACCTCGGCGGTGAGCGGATGGCCGGTGAGGGCGGCCGTCAGCGGGGCGGAGTCGTCCGCGGCGGCGAGGACGTCGACGTCGCCGACGGTCTCGCGCATCCGGCGCAGCGAGCCGGCCCAGGTGCAGCGTTCGCAGCCGGAGGCCTCGCGGACGGCGGCGGCGATCTCCTCGGCGAGGGCGAGGGCGGTGGAGATCAGCACCCGGCCGCCGCCCTGCCGGAGCACCTCGATGCCGTGGACGATGTTCTCCGCGGTGCGGGCGCCGAGGCCGGGGAGGTCGTCGAGGCGTCCGGCGCGGGCGGCGTCGAGGAGTTCGTCGACGGTGGAGACGCCGAGTTCGCGGTGGACGAGGGCGGCCTTCTTGGGGCCGACGGTCGGGATCGCCATGATCTCGCGGACGCCCGGCGGCACCTTGGCGCGCAGTGCGTCGACGGCGGCGACCCGGCCGGTGCCCAGGTACTCGGTGATCTTCTCGGCGGTGGACCTCCCGACGCCGGGGATGGCCTGGAGGCCCTTGGCGTCGAGCCGGGCGAGGTCCTCCGGGTGGCCGCCGACGAACCGGGCGGCCTTCTCGTAGGACCGTGCCCGGTAGGCGTCGCCGCCGGTGAGCAGCAGCAGGTCGGAGTACTCCTGGAGCAGTGCGCCGACCTCGTCGTTGAGCCGCGCCATGCCCCCAGTCTAGGGCGGCCTTGACAGCGGCACCCCCGCGGAATGAATATTCATTCCGTGACCCCGCGCAAGCCCGACCTCGCCGAGCGGCTCATCGACGCCGCTGTCGCCCTCTTCGCCGAGCGCACCTACGAGGGCACCCAGATGCCCGCCGTGGCCCAGCGCGCCGGAGTGGGCGTGGGCAGCATCTACCGGTACTTCCCCAGCAAGGAGGCGCTCGGCAACGCGGCCTTCCAGCACGCCAAGCGGGCCCTGCTCGACGAGCTGGCCGCGGCGATGGCCGAGGGCGGCCCGGCCGGCACCGTCCGCGAGGAGTTCGGCCGCTTCTGGCGGGGCTTCACCCGGTACGCCGGGGCCCGCCCGGAGGCGTTCGTCTTCCTGGAGCACCAGCAGCACGACACCTTCCTGGCGCCGGACAGCCTGGCGCTGGCCGCCGAGATCGACCGGATCGCCGCCGACTTCATCGAGCGCGGCCAGCGGGCCGGCGAGATCCGCGACGGGGACGCCGCCCAGCTGGTGGCGCTCGCCGTCGGCGCCTTCACCGGCCTGGTCAAGCTGCACCGCGCGGACGGCCTCGGCGCGATGGCCCCCGCGGACCTCGCCGCCGCCGAGGAGTGCGTCTGGGCCCTGCTGCACCGCCCCGCCCCCTGACCGCACCCGCC
>NZ_JBEYFP010000637.1:0-3452 GCF_040634455.1 Kitasatospora sp. NPDC007106 | reverse complement strand
AGGCGGCCGCGCGCGAGGTCCACCAGCGCATGGTCGAGGCCGTGAAGGCCGGCGGCGGTGCGACGGCTCCGAGCTGACCGGCGGCTCCTGCTGCCGGCGGTCGCCGCGGCGGTGGCCGTGCTGCTCGCCGGGTGCACCGCGGGCGGCGGTTCGGCGGTCTCCACCGCGGTGCCGTCCGCCGTGGTCGCCGGCTCGGCCTCGCCGACCCCGCTGCGGGCCGGGGACTGGCCGACCTACCACCGCGACGCGCTGCGCACCGGCACGGCCCCCGGGGCCGCCCCGGTCGGGCCGCTCGGCACGGCCTGGACGGCGAAGCTCGACGGCGCCGTGTACGGGCAGCCGCTGGTGGTCGGCGACAGGGTGCTCGCGGCGACCGAGAACAACACGGTGTACGGGCTGGACGCGTCGAGCGGTGCGGTCCTGTGGAGCCGCCACCTGGGCGCCCCGGCCCGGGCTGCCGAGCTGCCGTGCGGCAACATCGACCCGCTGGGGATCACCGGCACCCCGGTCTACGACCCGGCGACGGGCCGGGTGTTCGCGGTCGCCGAGCTGGCGGGCGGCCGGCACGTGCTGGTGGGTCTCGACGCGGCGACCGGGGCGCTGGAGGTCCGACGCGAGGTCGAGCCGCCGAAGGGCGACCCGCTCGCGCACCAGCAGCGCTCGGCGCTGGCGCTGTGGAACGGCCGGGTGGTGATCGCGTTCGGCGGCCTGTTCGGTGACTGCGGCGACTACGTCGGCAGTCTGGTGTCGGTGCCGACCAGCGGCGCCGGGACGGTGCTCTCCTACGCGGTGCCGACCCGCCGCGAGGGCGGGATCTGGGCGAGCGGCGGGCCGGTGGTGGACGGCGACCGGCTGCTGGTGTCGGTCGGCAACGGCGAGTCGACCGGCGGCTCGTACGACGGCTCGGACTCGGTGCTGGCGCTCTCCCCCGAACTGCAGCGGGTCGACTGGTTCACCCCCTCGACGTGGGCGGACGACAACGCGCAGGACCTCGACCTCGGTTCGCTCTCCCCCGTGCGGGTCGGCGGCCACGTGCTGGCCGCCGGCAAGCGCGGCGAGGCGTACCTGCTGGACGCGCAGCGCCTCGGCGGCATCGGCGGGCAGGTGGCGCAGGCGACGGTCTGCCCGGCGTACGGCGGGGCCGCGGTGGACGGCTCGGTGGTGTACCTGCCCTGCCAGCAGGGCCTCGCCCGGGTGACGGTGGGTCAGGACGGCTCGCTGCACCAGGACTGGCAGGTGGACCTGGAGCGCGGCGGCTCGCCGGTGGTCGGCGGCGGCGCGGTCTGGGTGGTGGACGACCACCGCGGTGTGCTGCTCGCCCTCGACCCGGCGACCGGGCGGGTGCTGCAGCAGGCGAGGACCGGCCCGGCACCGCACTTCGCCTCCCCGGTGCTCGCCGGCGGCCGGGTGCTGGTCGGCACGGACGCCGGGGTCACGGCCTTCTCGGTCGGCTGAACGGCCCCTCCCCGCGGGCGGAGCGGGGCCGCCCGCGGATCTCCGGGAATTCGCGTGAGACCTTCCGGGCCGCCGAGGCGTGTACATGAACAGGAGCGTGCACCCGGGCGCGGGGGACGGCCGCACGGCCGCCCCGCCCGAAGATCAACTGATGTCACATCAGCTGATAATGTGCAGGCCAAAACGGGGGCGTGGGCGACGCGCGCGCCCCGCCGTACCCGATTCCTGGAGCATCTGTGCCCGCACGCCTGTACCGCCGCGGCCTGCCGCTGGCCGCCGCCGCACTCGCCGCGTCCCTGCTCGCCGGCTCGGCCCAGGCCGACAACCCCGCCCCGGCCGACGCGACGCTGACGGCCGACCTCGACGCGCTGCTCGCCGACGCCCGCCTCGCCAACGCGCAGGCCGGCGTCCAGGTCCTCGACGCCGCCACCGGCCAGGTGCTGTACTCCCGCCAGCCCGGTGCGCTGCTCACCCCGGCGTCCACCATGAAGACCGTCACCTCGACGGCCGCCCTCGACCTGCTCGGCGCCGACTACCGGTTCACCACCGAGGTCCGCACCACCGGCACCGTGTACGGGAACAAGCTCGCCGGCGACCTGGTGCTGAAGGGCGGCGGCGACCCCAGCCTGCTCGTCCAGGACCTCGACGACCTGGCGGCCAAGGTCGCCGCCTCGGGCATCACCACCGTCACCGGCCGGATCCTCGCCGACGGCACCCGCTACGACTCCACCCCGCTCGGCCCCGGCTGGACCTGGGACGACGAGCCGTACTCCTACAGCCCGCAGATCTCCGGCCTGACGATCGCCAACGACGCCGAGTACACCATGGACACCGTCCAGGTGACCGTCACCCCGGGCGCGGCCGGCGAGAAGGCCAAGGTCGCCCTGGTGCCCGCCGAGGCGCCGATGAAGTTCACCGGCAGCATCACCACCGGCGCGGCCGGCAGCGGCGCCTCCGCGGGCGTCGACCGCCGCCGCGGCGCCAACGAGCTGCTGCTCTCCGGCAGCATCGCGGCCGGCGCCGCCCCGGCCACCTACTGGGTCACGGTCGAGGACCCGGCCACCTACGCGGCCAAGGTCTTCGCCGGCGCGCTCGCCCGGCACGGCGTGACGGTCCAGCGCGGCGTCGCCTCCGCCACCGGCTCCGAGACCTCGACGGCGATCGCCTCGCACCAGTCCAAGACCCTCGCCGAGCTGATCGTCCCGATGCTGAAGATCAGCAACAACGGCATAGCCGAGCACCTGACCAAGGAGATCGGCAAGGTCAAGGGCGGCAAGGGCGACTGGGCCACCGGCGTCGCCCAGGTCAAGGGCTTCCTCAAGGCCAACGGCCTGGAGACGCCGGGCGGCCGCCAGGTCGACGGCTCCGGCCTCTCGCGCTACGACCTCATCAACCCGGCCAAGATGGCCGGCCTGCTCAAGGTCGCCCAGGACAAGCCCTGGTTCGACGCCTGGTACAACGCGCTTCCGGTGGCCGGCAACCCGGACCGGATGGTCGGCGGCACCCTGGCCGCCCGCATGCGCGGCACCAAGGCCGAGAACAACGTGCACGCCAAGAGCGGCTCGATGAGCGGCGTCGACAACCTGATGGGCTACGCCACCGCGCCCGACGGCCACAAGCTGATCTTCTCCGTGATGCTCAGCAACTTCGCCGGCACCAGCCCGCGCCCGGTGATCGACGCCATCGCCGTCCGCCTCGCCTCCGGCCCGGCCGCCACCCCGAGCGCCCCGGCCGCCACCCCGGTCACCCCGAAGCTGAAGTCGCTCAACGCCCCCGCCCGCGGCGGCGACGAGGCCACCGGCGCCAAGTCCGGCACCGGCACCCGCTGGGAGGACTGCGAGAGCGTCGGCCGCTGCTGACCGCCGCTCCCCGCCACACCGCGGCCGGGCCCCTCGGGACACCTCCCGGGGCCCGGCCGCGGTGCCGTCAGCCGCCGCCCCCGCGGCCCGCGGCGCCGGCCATCCCGCTCTCCCCCGACGGCTTGCGGTGGCCGGGGA
>NZ_JBEYFP010000636.1:0-3453 GCF_040634455.1 Kitasatospora sp. NPDC007106 | reverse complement strand
GCCGCCCCGAGGAGGGGTGGCCCGCCGCTGCGGCGCGTCGGGGACGGGCGGGTCAGCCCACCCAGCTGCCGGTCATGCCGAGCACCGCGGAGCCGTCCAGGTCGGTCAGCTTGGTGCCGGTGAAGCCGCGGGCCCAGTCCGAGGTCTGCAGGCGGAGCGGCGGGCGCTCGGCGGTCAGCGCCTCGATGACCGTCCCGGCGGCCTCGGCCGGGGTCTGCGCGCCGTTGAGGAACTGCGCGACGGTGCGGTCGAGGTAGGCGCGGAGGGCGGGGGCGTACGGGCCGGCCGCGGCGACCTCGGCCTCCAGGTCGAGGCCGATGTTGTTGACGAACTCGGTGGCGACGGCGCCCGGCTCGACGACGCTCACGGCCACGCCGACCGAGGCGGCGACCGGGGCGAGGCTCTCCATGTAGCCCTCGACCGCGAACTTGGCGGCGCAGTACGCCTCGTTGAAGGGCTGCCCGATGACGCCGCCGACGCTGGTGACGGTGATCAGCCGGCCGCCGGTGGCGCGCAGGTGGGGGAGCGCGGCCTTGGAGACGTTGAGGACGCCGAAGAAGTTGACCTCCATCACGGCGCGGACGTCCGCGACGGTCTCGTTCTCCAGGGTGCCGAGGTGCCCGGCGCCCGCGTTGTTGACGACCGCGTCGAGGCGGCCGTGGTCGGCGACCACCCCGTCGACCACGGCGGCGACGGAGGCCTCGTCGACCACGTCGAGCCGGCGGACGTCCAGCTCGACACCGGCCTCGGCGGCGGCCTTGCGCAGCGCGTCGGCGCGGTCGGGGTCGCGCAGGGTGGCGACCGTCCGCCAGCCGGCCCGCGCGGCGGCGACGGCGGCGGCGAGGCCGATGCCGGAGGAGGTGCCGGTGATCAGGACGACCTTGGAGGAGGGCATGGTGAGGGTTCCTTCCGGAGCGGGGGACGGCCTGGCAGCCGCAGCACCCCTTCGGTGTGTGCACACACACCTTAAGCATTGCGTGCACACGCACGCAAGTAGGTGCGTGTGCACGCACGCACGATAGAATCGCGCCCATGGCGACCAGGAAGCTCACCCCGGCGGAGATGTCCGAGGCCGACCACGCCTTCTACGGCCTGGTCTGGGCCGGCACCACACTGACCGAGCGCGTCGACCGCGCCCTCACCAAGGCGCACGACCTGCCGGTCTCCTGGTTCGAGGTGATGCTCTGGCTCGCCAACAGCGAGGAGCCGGTCGCCGCCTCCGTCCTCGGCAACAGCACCATGCTCAGCCGCAGCCAGGTCTCCCGGGTGCTCGACGCGCTCCAGGCCCGCGGCCTGGTCTCCCGCACCCCCTCCGCCCGGGACGCCCGCTCCGTCGAGGTGGCGCTCACCGCGCAGGGCCGCGAGCTGTTCACCGAGGCCGACGCCACCCGGCGCGCCTGCCTGGCACCGGTCTTCACCGACGTCCTGGACCAGCAGGACCTCGCCGCCCTCGGTACGGTCTGGCGCAAGCTCAAGGCCCACAAGGAGGACTGACGCCCCGTACGGCGCCGCTCCACGACGGGCCCGGCGCCGCCTCCCGGACACCCGCCCCGGCCTCCCGTAGGGTGGCACGCGTCCAGGTGGCCGAGGCCGGAAGGCGTGCGTGGCGGGTACGGAGAAGCCCGGCGGCGGGCCGCGGCAGCAGCGCACGGAGGACGGCGCGCGGGACGGCACGGCCGGGCCGCGCTCGTGGGCCCCGCTGCTCGCCGTGTGCGCCGGGTACTTCATGGTGATCCTCGACGTGACGATCATCAACGTCGCCGTCCCGGTGATCGGCCGGGAGCTCGGCGCCTCGCTCACCGGCATCCAGTGGATCACCGACGGGTACACCCTCGTCTTCGCCGGACTGCTGCTCACCGGCGGGGCCCTCGGCGACCGGCTCGGCAACCGCCGCGTCTTCTGCGCCGGCGTCACGGTGTTCACCGCCGCCTCGGCCGGCTGCGCACTCGCCGGGAACACCCCCGTCCTGGTCACCGCCCGCCTGGTCGAGGGCCTCGGCGCCGCGCTCATCGTGCCCGGCTCGCTCGCCCTGCTCCAGCAGTCCTACCCCGGGGCCGCCGCCCGCTCCCGCGCCTTCGGACTCTGGGGCTCCATGGCCGGCATCGCCGCCTCCGCCGGACCGCTGCTCGGCGGCGTCCTGGTGAGCTCGGTCGGCTGGCGCTGGGTCTTCCTGATCAACCTGCCGGTCGGCGCCGCCTGCCTCGCCCTGACCCTGCGGCACGTCGACGCCTCGCCGCGCAACCCCGCCCGCCCGGTGGACTGGCCCGCACAGTGCGCCGTCGTGGCCACCGTCGCCCTGCTCACCACCGCCCTCAACGAGGCCGGCCGGCGCGGCTGGACCGACCCGGCCGTGCTGGCCGCGGCCGGCCTGGCACTGCTCTCCGCGGCCGCCTTCGCGGCCCGCGAACGCTGGGCCCGCGCACCCGTCCTGCCGCTGCGCCTGCTGCGGTCGCGCGCCCTGAGCGGCGCCGCGGTGATCGGTCTGCTCTTCAACTTCGCGTTCTACGGCATGGTGTTCACCGCCAGCCTGGACTTCCAGCACCAGCGCGGCTGGAGCGCACTGCGCACCGGCGCCGCGCTCTTCCCCGCAGTCGCGATGACCATGTTCGCCTCCGTCCTCTCCGGCCGGCTGGCCCGCCGGACGGGCCACCGCCCGCTGGTGGTCACCGGCCTCCTCCTGGCGGCGGCGGGCCTGGCCGGCTGGGCCGCCGCCGGGCCCGACCCGGCGTACCCGGTGCTCGTCCTGCCGATGATGGCCGCCGGCTTCGGCACCTCCTTCGCCCTCACCGGCACGACCACCACCGCGATGACCGCCGCCCCCGCCGCGTACGCGGGCACCGCCTCCGCCCTGTTCAACACCACCCGTCAGATCGGCAGCGCGGCGGGCGTCGCCCTCGGCGGCACGCTGCTCGCCACCGCGGCCGGCTACGGCGCGGGCCTGCGCACCGCCATGGCGGTGGGCGCCGCCGCCTACCTGGCCGCCGCCGTCCTCGGCCTGTACTGCGTCCCGGCCCGGCCCGCCGAGCACTGACCTGCGACGCGGCTCCCGCAGGTCAGCGGGTGCCCGGACAACGGGTGCCCGGACAACGGGTGCCCAGACAGCGGGACAGGTGCATGGCCGCCTCCAGCAGCGCCGCCGCCTGCCCGTCGAGGGCGGCGTGCCGGTGCGCCACCGCGGCCCGCAGGGCGCCGGTACTGCCGGTGCGGCGCAGATCGTCGAGGACCGACCGGATCTGCGGCAGCCCGTGGTGCGCCCGC
Source organism: Kitasatospora sp. NPDC007106 (assembly GCF_040634455.1). Lineage (NCBI taxonomy): Bacteria > Bacillati > Actinomycetota > Actinomycetes > Kitasatosporales > Streptomycetaceae > Kitasatospora > Kitasatospora sp. NPDC007106. The sequence goes on along the minus strand of NZ_JBEYFP010000636.1, from coordinate 195 downwards.
CGCAGCACCGCGGTCACCTGCGCGTCCCGGACGTCGGCCGGGCCGAAACTGCGGTAGCCGGTGCCCCGCTCCCGCCCAGGCACCAGCAGGCCGGCCGCCTCCCAGGTGCGCACGGCGGACGTCCGGACACCGAGCAGCGCGGCGACCTCCCCGATCCGCAGGCCCGCGGAACGCCCCGGCGGGCGCCGCGGCTGC
>NZ_JBEYFP010000635.1:0-3454 GCF_040634455.1 Kitasatospora sp. NPDC007106 | reverse complement strand
GCCGCCGGAGCAGCTGAAGCACACCGTGATCGAGCGGGGCGTGCACACCGCGATCGCGGAGGGCGCCACTCGTGCGCCGGGGCCGGGTCGGCCGGCACCGTGCGGGTCTCGCCCGTGGTCGCGTGCGGCGACGGCTGGACGTCCTGACGGGCCTGCGGCGGTGCCTGCTCGTGGATCTGCCCGGGGGCCTGCTCGTGCGCGACCGGTGCGTGCTCGGTGCCCCGGGGAGTGCTCTCGGGGGTGTGCGGCGCGCTCTCGGAGACCTGGTGCACGGGTTCTGCGGGACGCGGCGCCGGCTCGGCGGAGTCGCCACGGGCGGCGGCCGGGACGGCAGCGGTCTCGGGCGCAGGGGTGTGCTCGGCGGCGGGTGCGGGACGGTCGGCCGTGTGCGGGGTCGGCTGCCCGGTCGCGGCGGTCTCGGGCGCCGGGGTGTGCTCGGCGGCGGGCGCGGGACGGTCGGAGCCGAACGGGACCAGGCCCCGGGTGCCGGAGGCCGGCGCGGGAGCGCTCTCGGGACGGCTCGCGCCGCCCTCGCCACCGCCGTGCGTCGTAGCCGCCGAACTGCCCGTGCCGGCCGAACCGGACGAGCCTGACGAGCCGGTGGATCCGTTGGAGCCCCCGGTCAGGCCGGTGGCGGAGTGACCGCGGGCGGAGCTGCCCGCCGAGCCGGCGGAACCGGTCGAGCCGGTCGAGGCCGGTGCCTCGTGCGAGCCGCCGGACAGGCCCTCGGCGGACGGTCCGCGGTAACTCGACGAGCCGGAGTCCGACTTGGAGAAGACCGGTGCGCCGCCCGACCCGCTGCCCGCTCCGGGGGTAGCGCCACCGGCGCCCTCGGGGCCGGCGTGCGGGGTGGGGATCTTCGGCGGACCGTTGAAGTGGCCCTTCACGGCGGCCGCGCCGCGGTGCAGGCCGACCGAGGCGCCGCCGCTCAGACCGGAGCCGAGCAGGCTGCCGCCCTCGACGTGACCGGTCGTGATGAGCTGGGTGGAGACGTCCGCACCGACACCGACGGCTGCGCCGTGGGCCATCCGGCCCGCGGTGGTCTCCATGACGCTGCTGAGGCCGAGCTTCGACCCGCCGGCACTGAGGCCCTTGCCGATGAGGTGGCCGCTGGCACCGGCGACGGCACCGCCGAGGGCGTTCTGGCCGAGCTCCTTCATGTCGACGCTCTTGCGGTGGCCCTCCATCACCTCGATGCCCTGGGCCAGCAGGTTGATCGCGGCCATCTGTGCGGCCTGCTTCGCCGCGAACTGCAGGGTCTCCTTCAGCAGTTGCTTCAGGATCTGCTGGACGGCGGTGCGGCTGATGCCGACGAACACCGGGATCTCGGCCAGCGAGGCACCCGCGGTGAACGGCGCCTCCGCCTCCGCGGTGGCGATCTCGAAGGCCAGGATGCCGAGTTGGGCCACGATCTGGATCTTCGCGGTCTCCGCGGAGTTGGCCATGGCCTCCAGCATGTCGCCCATGCCGTTGCAGGCCTGGACGAGACCGGGGAAGTACCCCGGCTCCGCCTCGGTGCCCTTGCCGGTGGTGAACTGCGACCAGTGCTTGCCCAGGGCGTCGGCGGCGGCGCCGCGCTGGCCGTCGAGCGCACGCTTCACCGCGGAGTCGGCGGAGCGTCCGGCGTCCTCCAGGGTCTTGGCGCCGTCACGCCAGCGCTCCGCCATGTCGCGGAGCATGTCCTCGTCGGCCTCCGGCCAGCGGGTGCCCGCCAGCAGGAGGAGCACCCACTGCAGGGGCTCGGGGAGTTCGACCGCCATCGGATCAGGCCCTTCGGGTGGTGGACGGGTGGGCCTGTGCGATGTTCCGCAGGGCGGCGCCCGGAGAGGTGACGTTGACGGGAGCGCTGTACGAACCGGTCTGGGGGACGGACACGCCGTCGGTTCCGCCGCCCTGGAAGACCGAGGTGGTGCCCTCCTCGGTCGCCCGGTAGTTCTCGGCCATGGCCTTGAGGCCGTCCGCGACGTAACGGACGGCCTCCGGCATGCCCTTGAGGCCCTTGAGCGTGTCGGTGCTGTACCGCAGGTAGCCCTTCTCGCCCTCCGCGAACTTCTTGCCGGACTCGTCGTTGCCCCACGGGGCCGTCGACTGGGTGTGGTCGAGGAACGCCGAGAGCCCGGTGACGAGTTGGGTGAGCTGGTCGGCCGCCGCGAGCACCGGGCTGACCGCGGCGCGGTACTGCTCCGGATTCACCTCGAAGCCGCTGCCCGCGGATCCGCCGGACTGCGCCGCGGCGCCGGTGGTCGACGCTAGCCGCTTCACCTGGGCGTCGGGGGCGGTCCGGGCCGTCGCGGCCAACGGAGTGGACTGCGTCGGGGACGCCTCCACCGCGTCCGGCCGAAGCCGGACACCGTGTTCGGCCAACGGCAGGTCGCGTTCCGTGGGCTGCAGGCGGACACCGTGTTCGGCCAACGGCAGGTCGCGTTCCGTGGGCTGCAGACGGGCGGTGGACTCCGCCATCTGCACGTGTTCCATGGGCTGCAGACGGGCGGTGGGCTCGGCGACCTCCCATGCCTCGGTCGGCTGCAGCGCGGCTTCCTGCAGGCGGGGGCTGCTCACGGTTTCGCGCAGTACGGCGTGAGCCTGTTCTGCGCCTGTCTGCTCATCCATGGGTTCGTCCAGTTCGTGCCGGCCGTCCGCCCGCTCGTGGGAGCGGGCGGACGGCGGTGGGAGGGCTGCGGGGTGTGCGGCGGTCGTAGGACGGCCGGCCGGTTACGAGGCCGCGCCGCCCGGGGCGGCACCGTCCGCGCCGCCGGAGGTGGCGAGGCGGGCGAGTGCGGCCCGCAGGAACGGGCTCGGTACCTGGTAGCCGCCCTCCTGGCGGAGCGGGGCCCGCTCGGCGGGCTTGTCGGCGCCGTCCGCTCCCGACCCCGTGCCGGTGGCGGCGGAGGCCGCCGGGGTGTCGTCGTCCGGGCGGCCGCGGCGGGCGGCGACGGACCGGGCGCGGTCGAGGTAGTCCCCGTCCGACGAGGAGGACGTGCCGGTGCCCTCGTCCCGGGAGCCGTGCGTCGGCCGCTCACCGCCGGCCGCCGCGGACCCGCCCTCACCACTGCCGCCACCGCTGCCGTTGTCGGAGCCTGTGGCCGTGGCCGTGGCCGTGTCGGTGGCGGCGCCGTCCGTGCCCGCTTCGGGACCGAGCAGGGCGGTGGTCAGCTGGTTGAGCAGGGTGTTCTGTTCCGCCGGAGTCTCCGCGCCCGCGGCGGCCGGGGCCTGGGGGGCCGGGCCCTCGGTGCGGGCGGAGTCGAGCCAGCGGCGCCGCATCCGCTCCCAGTGGCGGTCGCCCTCCTCGTGCCGGACGGCCTGGCCGGCGATGCCGCGGTCGCCGAGCAGCATCTCGTCCTCGTCCTCCAGCCCCTCGCAGCCGAAGCGGGTCGGGCGGACGAAACGGTTGCCGCCGCGCTTCTCGCCGCGGCCGCCGGCGCCGCCCATGCCGCCCGGGGCGTGGGCCCCGGCC